>WFVQ01000056.1 GCA_015491585.1 Deltaproteobacteria bacterium | reverse complement strand
GGACATACAGTGTGTCATATGCGGAGGGGGTGGTTGCAGGGTCTGTTCCCATACTGGATGGATAGAGGTGCTGGGCGCAGGGATGGTCCATCCCGCGGTCTTCAGACACGTGGGCTACGATCCAGAACAGGTCTCCGGGTTTGCCTTCGGCCTCGGCATGGAACGTATCGCCATGCTCAAGTTCGGAATAAACGACATCCGCCTCTTCTATGACAACGATGTCAGGTTTCTAAACCAGTTTCACACGGTCTGATTGCCATGCTCGTACCCTACTCTTGGTTGAAGGATTTTGTCGCTTTGGACGTCCCGCCAGACGAACTGGCCCATCGTCTCACCATGGCCGGGCTCGAGGTGGAGGGGCTGGAACATGGGCTGCCCTGTCTGGAGAGGGTGATAGCCGCGAGGATCGTCTCCGTAAAACCGCATCACAACAAGGATGGAGTCTACATCTGCTCCGTGGATACCGGCGGAGAGACTTGCCAGGTGGTATGCGGTGCTCCCAATGTGAAGGAGGGGATGCTCACCGCCCTCGCCCTTCCCGGTGCTGAACTGCCTGGGGGCTCGGTCAAGGAGACCACGGTCTATGGCGAGGCGTCCCAGGGAATGCTCTGCTCCGAGGCAGAACTGCTGCTGGGAGAAGACGCCTCCGGAATAATGGAACTCGAAGGGGGCGAACCCGGTGCTCCCCTGGCCAAGGCTATGGATATGAAAGAGTGGGTACTCGAGATCGGGATAACGCCCAATCGCTCCGACTGTCTCAGCATCCTTGGCGTTGCACGGGAGGCTGCCGCCCTGCTCCACAAACCTTTGAAGAGTACGGATAACAAAAATTACGGGTTCGGCCAAGATGGATTTCAGGTGGAGATCAAGGCCCCTGAGCTATGCAGGCGCTACTGCGCGGCGGTGGTCCGGGGAGTGGCAGTGGGGCCGTCGCCCCTCTGGCTGAGGCAGCGCCTCCATGCCGCGGGCATCAGGAGCATCAACAACATCGTGGACGCCACGAACTATGTCATGCTCGAACTGGGCCAGCCGCTGCACGCATTCGACCTGGACACTCTGCGCGGTCCCAGGATAGTGGTGAGGACTGCAAAGGAGGGAGAGGAGATCACCACGCTCGACGGGAAGAGGCGCGCTCTTTCCGCCTCCATGCTGGTAATAGCCGACAATGAACGTCCGGTCGCCGTGGCCGGGGTCATGGGAGGCGCTGAGACAGAGGTCACAGAAGGGACTGTCGATATCCTTCTGGAAAGCGCCTGGTTCACCCCATCACAGATACGGCGCACCGCAAAGGCCCTCAAGCTGCCCACCGACGCCTCCTACCGCTTCGAGAGAGGTATAGATCCCGAGATGACCCCGCTGGCCCTCGCAAGAGTGGTACAGCTCATAGAGGAGCTTGCGGGAGGCCGGGCCGAGTATCCCTGGACCGACGCCTACCCCCTTCCTCACAAGGCCCGCAGGGTCGCGGCCAGGACCAGAAGGATATCTCGCCTCTTGGGAATGGACGTAGCCCCCGGCGAGGCGCGCTCCATTTTCGAGTCGCTGGGCTTCAGGCCCCTCTCTGTCGAGGACGATCTGATGGAACTGGAAGTGCCTTCCTGGAGATGGGACGTCGAGGAGGAGATCGACCTGGTGGAAGAGGTCGCCAGGATCAAGGGGTTCGACACCATCCCGTCCACCGTTCCCAAGGCCGCCTGCTGGGAGAAAGGGCCTGAGAACGACTCTGAATTCCAGAGCAAAGTCAAACGGTTGCTGGCATCCTTTGGCATGGATGAGGCAATCTCATACTCGTTCCTCTCTCCCAGGGACATCGCCTGCCTCGCATTGCCTGACAGCGATCCCAGAGGCCGTTTCGTGAAGATCAAAAACCCACTTACAGAAGAACAGTCGGTGATGCGGACCCATCTCCTGCCCTCCCTTCTCGGTGCAGTGCAGCGGAATATCTCCAGGAGGAACATCGGCCTGAGACTGTTCGAGATGGGAAAGGTCTTCCTGGAGCAGGACAGCGGCGGCCTGCCGCTGGAGGAGACCAGGGTCGCCGGCGTAGTAACCGGGCCCAGGTTTGCCACATCTTGGGCCTGGCCCGATCAGGACAGCGACCTCTTCGATCTCAAGGGCGTGGTAGAGGGCCTGCTCCAAAGGCTTGGAGCAGAGGAGGCCGGGTTCGAGCTCGGCACTCCCAACGATCCGTACTATCTTCCTGGGTCGTCGGTGAGGATCACCGTGTCAGGCGAGGAGGTGGGCACATTGGGCGCTGTCGCCCCGGCAGTGCTTAAGCACTGGGACATAGACCAAGAGGTATTCGCCTTCGACCTCTCGCTGGAAAGACTCGCTAAGATCTACAGGCCGGTGCCCCGCTTCGTGCCGCTCCCGGAATTCCCTGCAATCGAGAGAGATGCGGCCCTGGTCATGGACGACTCGGTCCTTGCAGGAGACGTTGTCAGCTATATTCGTGAGAACAAGACCGAATACCTGGAAGAATTCACCATATTCGATATCTACCGTGGCAAGCCTATTCCAAAGGGAAGAAAGAGCATGGCCATCCGGTTCCGCTACCGGGCCTTGGACAGGACCCTTACGGACGAAGAGATAGCGCCGCTGCACGAGGCGTTGGTGGGCTTGCTCATAAAGCGGTTCAATGCCGAATTGAGGAGCTGATGGGGGCGGTCACCAGAAAGGACCTCGCCAGGGCGGTCAATGAGGAGATAGGATTCTCCCAGCGCATGAGCCTCAAGCTGGTGGACGCCCTTTTCGATATAATCACCGAGGCAGTGAACAGGGGAGAGGTCGTCAAGGTGGTCCGCTTCGGGACCTTCAGGATGCGGGAAAAGGCCGGAAGGAAGGGGGTTTCCCCCAAGGACGGACGGCCCATCCACATCCCTGGGCGGAAGACGGTTGTCTTCATGCCAGGGAAAAAGCTCAAAGAGGCCGTGAATGGGGAGGGCCAAAGTCTATTACAAGATAGGAGAGGTGAGTGAACTCGTAGGGGTTCCACCCCATGTGCTCCGCTACTGGGAGAAGGAGTTCCCACAGGTCCGCCCCAGGCGCCTTGCGAACCATAGGCTGTACCGCAAGGAGGACATAGCCTGCCTCCTCAAGATCAAGGAGCTTCTCCACACCAGGGGGTTCACCATCAAGGGCGCAAAGGCCGCGCTTAAGGCCGAGGGCAGAACGCCCCGGGAAGAGACGTCGCTCCTGAAACATATCAGGGATGAACTCCAGGAGATTTACGAGATTCTCAGCCACGAGCCATGATGGATGAAAAACAGTTCAAAGAGCTAAAGAAGTTCCGCGACCGTATAGATGCCATAGACAAGGAGCTGGTACATCTCCTCCAGGAGAGGATGAAGATGGCCCTGGAGATAGGCAAGCGCAAGGCCGTCACCGCTATGCAGCCCCTCGACGTAGCCAGGGAGCGCGAGGTCATCAACAACATCCTGGCCTTCAATGGAGGCGTCTTCCCAGAGGACGGACTCAGGGTGATCTTCGGCGAGATCATCTCCGCCTGCCGCAACGTCCAGAGGCCTGCAAGGGTGGGATTCCTGGGGCCGGAGACAACTTTCACCCACATGGCTGCCTCCAAGTTCTTCGGAAGCGCGCCCGAGTTCATCCCACAGGGCAACATTACCGAGGTGTTCGAAGAGGTGGAGCGGCGCAGGGTGGACTTCGGTGTCATTCCCATAGAGAACTCCGTGGAGGGCACCGTGGCCCTCACACTGGACGGCCTATGCGACTACAAGGTCAAGGTGTGCGGGGAGGTTTACCTGCCCATCTCCCACGACCTGATCAATCAGAGCGGGAGGCGCGACGACATCAAGAAGATACTTTCCCATCCCCATGCCCTGGCCCAGTGCCGTATGTGGCTCAAAAAGCATCTGCCGGCAGTGCCCACCGAGGAGGTGGTCAGCACAGCTCATGCGGCGCGCTGGGCGGCCGTTGACTCGGGCATCGCCGCGATCGCCAGCCCGCTGGCGGCCCGCATGTACAATCTCAACGTGGTTGCAAAGAGCATAGAGGACTTCGCCGGCAACACCACCAGGTTCCTGGTCCTGGGGCACAACTGCCCTGCGCGGACAGGCCGTGACAAGACTTCACTGCTCCTAAGCCTGGAGGATAAGCCCGGCTCTCTTTTCCGCCTCCTCGAGCCGCTGGCGGAAAAGGGCATAAACCTCACCAAGATCCAGTCCAGACCCGTCAAGGACGAACCTTGGCGATACCTGTTCTACGTTGACATCGCCGGCCATATCGACGATGAAAAGGTGAAAGAGGGAATCGAGATCATCAGGAAGGGCTGCACCTTCCTGGAATGGCTCGGCTCCTATCCTATGGGAGAAAAAATCTGAAAGAGATGGAGGACGTGAGATGAAGGTTCGCGCCAAGTTACTTGTACGGCTCGCTGTTGTAGTATCACTCCTGCTGCCCGCTCTTGCGCATGCGGAAACCTATGAAGTCTTGAAGCCTTGCTATGCCGGAGTCTCTGGATGGCAACAGGGGGAGCTCGAGGGGATGTTCATGACAATGGGAGGCATGAAGATGCTTACCGGCACCATGCAGTACACCAAGGGCGACAAGACCATCGACGTGGTGTTCAACAAGGGTATGACTGCTGCCCCTGTCATAACCGAGGCGATGGGAACACACATGTCCATGGAGAGCAATGACATCTCCATGAAGATAACGAAGATGCGGGGGCTCACGGTCCAGCTCGTTGACAACAAGGGCGAGGAGAAGGGAAGTCACCTGATGGTCATACTGGAGAAGCCCACTGAAAAGCAGCCCGGCAGCATGCTGGTATTCGACAGCGAGACGGTCCAACTCGACGAGCTCTTGCCGTTCGCCAAGAAATTCGACTGGGGCTGCTTTGCCAAGAAGGCCAAGAGTGTGTGGTAAAAGAGAAGAGCGGGAACAAGAAGGGAGGACTCGGTAAAGAGCTGGCTGGGCTGGCGCTTATGGCGTCGGCCATATTCGTGGCTGCCTCGATAGCCAGTTTCGATCCGAACGATCCGGCCCTAACAAGCTACGACGTCTCAGGCTCCTCCAACTGGATGGGGCCGGTGGGGGCCAATCTCGCCCAGTTCCTGCTGGATCTGCTGGGTTTTGGGGCATGGCTCACACCAGCGGCGCTGTTGTTTGCCGGTTTCTATCTGCTAAGACCCTTCTTCGAGGAGGATATCACCCCCAGCCTGTTGACCTATGGATGGGCCGCCTTCATCATTGCGGCCTGCGGACTGATGTCACTCTTCATAGGAGGCTCAGGCGGCCTGCTGGGCGACGCGGTTAGCGGCTTGCTCCGCTCCTGGATAGGCACCGGAGGCTCATTCCTCCTGTTCACGCTTCTCCTCCTCTCAGGTGTGCTCGCCGCCACTCCCCTGTCGCTGGAAGGGCTATGGGGTGCGATCACCAGCCTCTTGAAGCCCGAAAACGAGACCAACGCTGCCGATGTCCAGGCCGAGAGTCTCAATTCCGGCGCTGATCAAGACCGTGCTCCCCTGCCCCCTTCTGAAGAGCGACCGCGCATAGCACGCCGGGTGATGAAGGGGGAAGGAGGCAGAGACGATGGATCGTTCTCCGAGGAGTTCGAGATCACGCCTGTAAGCGGCGATTTCAGCCTGCCTCCCCTCTCCTTTCTCAAAAACCCTGAGGAGGATAGCGAAGAGCTGGATCAGGAGACCTACCTGGCCAACGCCTCCATCCTCGAGCAGAAACTGAAAGACTTTGGCGTGACCGGCAAGGTGGTGGAGATCTGCCCAGGACCGGTGATCACCATGTACGAATTCGCGCCTGCGCCAGGTGTCAAGATAAACAAAGTGGCCTCCCTGGCCGACGATCTCGCCCTTGCTCTGAAAACCACCAGCATACGGATCGTTGCCCCGATTCCAGGCAAGTCTGTGATAGGGATAGAGCTGGCAAATCCCTACAGGCAGACCGTCTTTCTCAAGGAGATCTTGGCCAGCGACGAGTTCCAGAACAACCATCTCGCCCTCGCACTGGCCCTGGGTCAGGACATAGTGGGCAATCCTGCTGTGGCGGACCTGGCCAGGATGCCCCATCTCCTCATCGCTGGAGCTACTGGAACAGGAAAGAGCGTGGGGCTGAACGCCATGATCTGCTCGCTCCTCTACCGGCACACCCCAGAGACCCTCAGGCTCTTGATGGTGGATCCCAAGAGGATAGAACTCTCACTCTATGACGGCATACCGCACCTGCTCCACCCGGTCGTGAGCGATCCAGCAGAGGCCACCAGGGCCCTGCGCTGGTCGGTGCTGGAGATGGAGCGTAGGTATCAGCTCCTTGAGGAGGCCCGGGCCAGGAACTTGGAGGGCTACAACCAGACGGCGGACGAGCCCCTCCCCTATCTCGTGATAATAGTGGACGAGCTGGCCGACCTCATGATGGTCTCGTCCAAGGAGGTGGAGTCTGCCATAGCACGCCTGGCCCAGATGGCCAGGGCTGCGGGAATACACCTCATAATCGCCACCCAACGTCCCTCGGTGGACGTGCTCACAGGGCTAATAAAGGCCAACTTTCCAGCCCGCATTTCGTTCAAGGTCTCGTCCAGGGTGGATTCGAGAACGATCTTGGATGCTATGGGGGCCGAGCGTCTCCTGGGCATGGGTGATATGCTCTTCCTCGAACCCGGCGGGGCCTATCCGAGACGGATCCACGGGGCATACGTCTCCGAGGAGGAAATAGAGAAGATCGTAGGCTTCCTCAAGGAACAGGGAGAGCCGCAGTACGACCTCTCTGTGACAGAACCGGTGCCCGGAGAGGAGGAAGGCGGAGC
>WFVQ01000055.1 GCA_015491585.1 Deltaproteobacteria bacterium | reverse complement strand
CAACCATAGCCGTCCAACATGAGATGCTGGCCGAATCCGTATTCAATACCTTCCACCATGGCGCTGTCCTCACTTATGACACGGGATTTGGGAGGCAGGGTAGGACCCTACGAAACAGCTTTTTATATAGAAGCGGTCTTCTATTGTCAAGCAGTTCAGGGGTTATTCAGGTATAGTCAGTGTTGGTGCTTCCAGCCTGAGTATCAAAATGCCGGCTCTTTGGTCCCGGGGGAGGGAAGGCAGGGACCCTAAGCCGTGGAGCCTCCTTATATGGCTGATATGTAGCGATGAGGCTCCCTTATCCCATGTAATTGGCTATATCTCATCAAACACGGGAAACAACGACTCTGTCGGAGCCTTGGAGGCCATCAAAAAGGGGGCATGAGGCCCCCTTCCCTTGCCCCCTTTCTTTAGCAGGGTTATATTTCAGCCGTGCGGAAGCGGAAAGGGCGCTGGTGGCCCTCCCGGACTTCAAATCCGGTGCACGGGGTGAGGAGCCCCGTGGGTGGGTTCGATTCCCATGCGCTTCCGCCATTTTATTTTCCTTCCTGGGCACGTCTGAGCTCTGCAGATAGTGGGTAGCGCACTGGATACCTGTTGGGGTCCAACACCATCTGGCACCCTATCCGCTTAGATGTATTAATCACCACTGGGCCCAGTAGGTTCGCCGTGATCTCCCCGGTGCCGCGCGCAAATGTAACTATCACGAGAACCGTGACATCCGATGCGTCAGAGAGCTGCAACTGGGCCTGGGTCTCGTCGTCTATGTCGAACACATAGTCTTGGAAAAATTGACCCGGTTCTATCACAACGAAGGCCAGGTCGGGCCGGTCCACGGACTGGAGCCAGAAAAAAGGTGAATCTGGCTTGTGCGGGATGAGGACATACCGCAGGCTGTCAGGAAACCCCAGAATACCCTTGGTAAGGGTTATCACCTTGTCAGTATCGATGGTCACCTTGCCGAACCGCGTGGTCTCGATCTCCATAACCTTTCCCGCCTCACCACGAAAGTTTGTCGAGTTCGTTTGCGTCAGGAATGTGCTGTGTGGCTCGTACATTTTCTTCCTCTATCCTCTCCAAGACCTCTTCTCTGAAGATCGGCACTCCCTTGGGAGCAACGATCCCCACTCTCACCTGCTTTCCCTTGACATCGAGAATGCTCACCTCGATGTCGTCTCCGATCCTCAACTTCTGCCCGACCTTCCTGGTCAAAATCAACATGGTTCACCCTCCTTGGCAAACCTATACCTTCTATTGCCGGTTGTGGCTATATATAATCCACCAGGCTTTGCTGCATCACTTTTGAGGCCGCGGCAAGGGCCGCCTGGTAACTCGTCTCATAAGTCTTGAGATCGGCGATGGCCTCCACAATGTCGGTATCCTCGGTGTCCGAAAGCCGTTCTGTATTGACAAAGCTGAGGCTCTCTGCCATGTCGCGCTTGTTGTCCAGGGAATTAGCCTGCGCTCCCAGCTCCGAGAGCTGCTGCCCCACATACTCCAGGCTCTTATCCACTTCCGCTATGGCTACCTCTATGTCGGGCTGGGAATTTGACATAAGACTGTCATAGAGATCCTTCAGGGCGGAAAAAACCCCGCTCTTTACCAGGGCTGTATGGCCGTCCAGGTTTATCTTCTGCTTCACTCCCCCTGCAACGGTCAGGCTTATGTCTTCCCTGTTACCGTTGTAGGTTACTGTGTTGTCCTGATTGAGGACGAAGGGCGCTTCACCGGGACCGTATCCCTTGGTCCTGGAACCCGCCAGCACATACCGCCCTCCAAGCTGGGTATTGCCGAGGGCAACCACGTCTTCCAGAAGGCGCTTGACCTCTTTGGCGATGGCTTCCCTGCTGTCAGCATTCTGGCTGTCGTTGGCCCCCTGTATGGCCAGGGTCTTGGCCCTCAGCAACCTATCCTGCACCTGGTCTATGGCATTCTCAGTGGCAGCCACCCACCCCTGACCGTACCTGATGTTGTCCTGGTACTGGTCCGTCTCCTTGATGGAGGAGCGTAGGCCAAGGGCACGTGTCAAGGCTATGGGGGCATCGGAAGGCGAGTGGTAGATCTTGCCCGACGAGATAGAGGCATTGGTCTTTGCGAGATTGGTGGTCAAACGGTTCAGATCAGTATTTATCTGGTCATATATAGTCTTCATGGTGATGCGCATAACCAGGCCTCCTTTTCACTACTGTTTGGTCTGCAGTAGTGTGACGAACAGTTCGTCTGCCACCTTCATCAACTTCGCGGCCGCGGCATAGGAGTGCTGAAACTTGATGAGATTAGCCATCTCCTCATCCAAGCTCACGCCAGAGACCGAATCACGCCGGGCCTCCATCTCAGTAACCAGCGCGCGGCTGAAGTCGTAATCGAGCTGCACCGATCTGGAGTCGATACCCACCGTCCCCACCAGACTGGTATATGCCTCGGTAAGCGTCGAGTCGTCCAGATCCTCGATGGACAACCTGCTCACATCGCGCATGGCCAGGGCGTTCAGGTTGTTCGCCGGCGCATGCAAGCCGCCTTTAGGCGTAAACAAGTCGACTGCATCCAAAACACCCGAGGTGTCGTCTGCAAGGACGAACCTGGCCGCCCGCCCCTCGACCTGGACCTCCATACGCCCGTCCTGGACCCATGCTTTCAGATCCGGCAGGGCGTCCACCCTGAGCGCTATGTCCTTGAGGCCGTCGTAATAGGGCTCCACCTCTATGGAATATGCCCCTGTGAATTCGCCGAAGGAGAGGCCGGATATGGCATCGCCTGCCGCTGGATCGGTGGGACGGACTTCATCGACCCTGAATGCGATGGACTCTCCGCTGACATTGCTGGTGACCACTATCCGGCCGTTGGCATCGACTGTAGCCGATACAGACGTGGCCGGAGGCGGAGACGGATTTGCAGGAAACGCCGCCTCTATAGCGTTCAGGAGATCCTGAACCGTATCGGTACCAGTGCCTGTATAGGTCCCGGTGATCAGATTGCCCTGATAGTCCTTTCCGGAAAACCGGATATCGAAGTTACCGGTGATGGAGACACCGTCTATGTTCTGCCACTGGGTGGCTGCTGTTATGGGCGCACCGCCTGTGGTGTTCGCCTTTGATCCTGTAAGTTCTCCGGCCAGGAGGTAGCCATCCTCGTCGTACATATAGACGTTGAAGCTGCCGTCCTGGACCTGGTTCTCAAAATTGACGAATGGAGTATCGGCCCTGTCCACCTTGTAGGCTCCCCTCACATCGGCCGATATCTTGCCTAAGCCAAGCTGATCTATGACCTCTGTTGAATCTGCGGTAAAGACCACGGTGTTGTTTGGCTCCACTGGCGTTATCGCAAGCCGGTAATATAGGACCCCCCCGATGGAATTGGTGGTTATGGATGCGTTGATGCCAGATATTGCATCGATGGCGTTGCGTATATCCTCAAGAGAATCGGTGATTGGATCGAATGTTATCTCCGTAGTAGAGAGATTCATCCCGCCGTCATCAAACACCGCAACACTGAAACTGCCAGACTCAAGGAAGCCATAGCCCTCAAGCCCTGACAGGGCAGAGCCCAGCGGGACGGTGGGATCGGTCACAGACTGCCTGCTCTCGACTCCATATGAGGCCCACATGCTGTCATCCTTTGTGATTCCCAACACCCCCAACACATTGGCCTGATCGTCATCGAAGCTCAACACTTCTCCTGGATTGGCCGCCTGTATGACAAGGCGGTTACCGGCCACTGATGCGTTGACGAAAGAGAGGGCGTTGAGATTGTTGGCGAGATCGGTGAGGCTATCACCGGCGTTCAGCGTTATGGTTGCCGTGTTGGTAAGATTGTTGTCCGAGTCATAGGAGTTGACCGTGAAGCTGAAGCCGGTCCGCAGATAGCCCCATCCGTCCAGCCCAGACGCAGCAGATGCGAGCGCCACAGTGGGGTCATCCACGCTATTGTAACTCACAAAAGCGCTGGATGCATGGCTGATGAACTGGCCAGGATCTATCCCCAAATAGCGCAGGGCTCCGGAAGAGTCCCCTCCAAAGGCCACGCCCTGCCACTTCTCGTTCAGGACCTCTACCCGCAGTTTCCCGCCCACCACCTGGGCATGAAGGCCGTCGATATCATTGATGGCGTCAACGATATCGTTCACCGTGGTATAATTGGGATCGACCTGGATCTCGACTGGATCACTGCCTACGGTATCTGGATCCTGATCCACTATCATCCCGTCTTCGTCGTATATCCATATGTAGAACTTCCCTTGGAAAAAGGGGAGCCCCAACGGACGCTCCTCATCGGCCACAGGAATTCCGCTGCTGGTCTTGTCGCTTCCCCTGGGCTCGACCTGGGCCGCGGCTATCAATTCCAGGTCGTTTTGCAGCACTCCGTTGATCTCCATGTCAGATGCGCCGCTCCCCTTGAAAAAACTATTGAGACCCAGTGCCATGAGGGCGCCAGAGGTGTCCTTGCCAAAGGCAAAACCCGCCACCGGCGTAGTGCCATTGAGCTGCCCATCCGCCTGGATGACCAGCCTTTCGTTTATTATCCTTGCGGTCAGACCGTCTATGGCGTCTATTGCCTGCTGGAGATCCTCCATGCTGGTGGACTTGGCCAATACACTGATGGTCACGGGTTCGTTGACCTCAGGAGTCACGGGATTGGCATCTATGACGTTACCGTTTTCGTCGTATAACCATATCTCGAATGCACCGTCCTCGACGTCTCCCGCGAACTCGAGACCCGACGACTTGGCCCCTATGGGCTCGTCGGTATTGATGGCGGTATAAACACCCGTGGTCTCCGACAGGGGCTTCAAGCCGATACCCTGGCTGTGCTGCCTGTTCACCTCTTTGATGAATTCCCTGGCTATGCGGTTGAGCTCCTCAAGATAGTTAGGAGGGTAGGAACCGTCGAACTTTCCCAGATCGAGGCCCGTTATGCCGCCGGATATCGAATCTATCTGGAACGAGATGGGGAAGTCGCCGGGTTCCAAGTCTTCTATAACGAGCCTTCCCTCATCGTTGATGTATGCCTTGACCACCTGAACCCCGTCGGTCCTGCCACTGGCAGTGTAAAATGCGTTCTCTATGGAGGCGAGGAAATCGGCCACGGTGGCATTGCTCTCAGGCGGCCCGGCCGTGTAGTTGAAGGTTCCGGTCACTGCGTTGCCGTTCTGGTCGGTGCCAGACCAATCTATTGAGAAGTCGCCGGTCACGGTAACGCCATCTATGGCATCCCAGCGGGTGGAACCGGATTGGGCCGTGGAGTGGGGGATGGCGGCGCTGTCCCATATAGTGGAACCCTTTATGGCCTTGCCGCTAGTTGCGTTGGCAATGGAGCTGATAAGCTTGGTGAGATCCCGGGGTGCGATACGCTTCTTTATGTCAAGCCAACCGCCCAGCTCTCCTTCGGATACGTCCTCGGTAGTCAGCGGAAATGCGTCGTTGTTGGCACTGAGCCAGTAGACCTCGCCTGACCGCACCTCCAAATGCCAAGACTTGTCGCCCTCGACCAGAGGCCGATTCTGTCCGATGATCACGGTGTAGGTCCCCCGCTGAGTCTCGAAGTAGTGGACGTTGG
>WFVQ01000054.1 GCA_015491585.1 Deltaproteobacteria bacterium | reverse complement strand
TATAATATACCTTGACCGCTTCGAACTTAAAATGGTAAAAAGAACCAATTTTAATCAAACAAGGGAGGACGAAATGCAGGGAAAGAGATTCATTGGATTTGTCGCCGGAGTCGCAATTTTTGCGGCCACACCAGCTATGGCAGGACAGGACCTCATCAAATCTGTAGCCGAGGGATGCAAGCAGGAGATCAAGACCTTCTGCAAGGATGTAACTCCTGGCGAAGGCAGGATGCTCGCCTGCTTCTATGCCCACAATGACAAGCTATCTAATAAATGTGAATATGCGCTTTACGATGCCTCAGCTCAACTCGAGAGATTCGTGGCGGCGCTTACTTACATAGCAAATGAGTGCAGAAGCGATCTAAAGCAGTTCTGCAGCGGTGTCAGAAAGGGAGAAGGCAGATTACTTAAGTGTCTGATCGACAATGAAAAACAATTGAGCGATCGATGCTCTACCGCGATGAAAGATGTGAATGCCAAGATGAAGTAACCAACCAGCCCTGTTAAAAAAGAAGGGGGCTTCCGCCCCCTTCTTTCCAAAGCCACTGTCAGCATCGTTCCTACTTGCCGTGAACCCTGTCTAACCAATTGCGAAGCATCTCGGCCCACTCCTGAAAAGCCTTTTTAGTATGCCCCCACTCACCTTTAAGTGTAGCGGTGTCATAAGTGGAGCCGCTCTTATGGTCTACTATCTTGCCCAAGACCTCACCCGTAGTTGAGTCCAAAAATTCTGCCTCTATCGAGGCGCTACCGACATTGACCGATGAACCAGTCGCGGCATTCGATACCAGGTTGACCGCCATGCCTACAGGCAACACGGCCCCAACCGTTCCCAAACCAGGATTACTGGATTCCACATCGGTTATGGCAATTCTGATGCGCAAGACATCAGGGCCAGGCTGGTTGACCATTGGATATGCGTCGTTCAAGTGCTTAACGAGTTCCTTTTCAAAGGCATCAGCCAACTCCTTCATCACATCAGGCTGTATCGCCTTGGTATCATCACTTAGATAAAAGATCACCTTATCTACCATTAGTTTGTGGTATTTGGAAAAATTTACTCCCGGCTTTTTGTACACAAGATCCGGGCCACCATCAGGCCCTTTCTCCAGCCCGGAGTAATCCCCTAGAAAGCCGGAAAACTTCGGCACGTTAGAAGAACATGCGGCAATAGAAAACATCAATACCGCGGCCATAAAGAACCTCACGCCCCGCTGTT
The DNA here is from genome assembly GCA_015491585.1 of Deltaproteobacteria bacterium. Classification (GTDB taxonomy): domain Bacteria; phylum Desulfobacterota; class Dissulfuribacteria; order Dissulfuribacterales; family S140-46; genus S140-46. The sequence goes on along the minus strand of WFVQ01000054.1, from coordinate 5,923 downwards.
TCATGGGATCACCTCCGAATGCATTTTCATGGATGAAATTATACAGCTATCGTCGGGGAAACACAAAACACAGAGGCAGCATAGATGATAAAAAAATGGTGGCGGTGCAGGGACTTGAACCCCGGACACTGCGGATATGAGCCGCATGCTCTGACCAGCTGAGCTACACCGCCACTCGGCAGGACGTTGAAAAGCACGCAGAAAAATACATCTTCTGCCCCTGTTGTCAAGCAGCCCCACGGCTTGCCCTATATCCATAGGCGGCATGCCGCCCCTTTTTGACGTGGCGTCCCCGAGGGGATTTGAACCCCTGTTGCCGGCGTGAAAGGCCGGTGTCCTGGACCGGGCTAGACGACGGGGACGTTGTCTTCTGGTGGGCCGTGCTGGACTCGAACCAGCGACTCTCTGCTTAAAAGGCAGATACTCTACCAACTGAGTTAACGGCCCCACCTGGGCCAAATCGAGTGGGCGATTTGATATCACGAGGAGGGGGCATTGTCAAGAGGTGATCGCCTCTTTACCCGTGTAAACAGGTGTTTGGCGTTGGGGGCGGCCCTTGGCCAAATTCACCCTTGACATTATGGATTTTGCGGTTATTTTTGGCGGGCAAGCTGAACGGTCCCATCGTCTAGCGGTCTAGGACGTCGGCCTCTCACGCCGAAAACAGGGGTTCGAGTCCCCTTGGGACCGCCACGGAAATAAAAGGGGTGCGCGGACACCCCTTTTTTCACTTGCCAGCCTACTTATCGATCCCCTCCAACAGGTTGTCGATGGCCTTGTCGAGCTCTTCTATGTTGGAGGCATCCTTCAGGTCCTCTGGACTGAGTTCCACAACCTCCTCGGCCTCCGGCGATTCCTGCGTAATATCTGAGACATCGATATCCCCCAGACCAGGCGCAGCCTCAGGGGCATAGGCCCCTCCGCCCTGGCGGATAATATCGAACCAGTTGAGATCACGGTTGGGCTTGTGAAAGCCGCCGAGCATCTCGGATATGGCCTTCAGGTTGGTGCCACACTTGCGGCACGTCTCCAGATGGTCGAAACTGATCCTGCCACACTTTGGACATCTCATTGCTTCACCTCTGAGGATTCGTTTTGAAGTTAACCCTATTATATTTGAAAATCCAAATCAAATCGTTTATGGTGCCCTAAAATCAGGAGGAAACAGGTTCCAACATGAAAAAGGGTGCAGCCTCTCTCCCTACTCTGCTTCTTATCGGATGGTTCTCCATTTTTCTTGCCTCCTGTTCCGGCAGCCAAAGGAGATTCGTAGCCGCAGACGCCACCATGATCCACAAGGGCGACTCACAGCAAGAAGTAGTGGAGCTTCTGGGTCAGCCCGACGCCATGAGAAAGACCAGTGCTGGAACGGAGTGGTACTACTACGAGAAGCACCGTCCATTCTACGGTAAAATTCCCCTCCTCAACCGCTACGTGGGAAAGGAGAAGGTCGAGGCGCTAATGGTGCTCATTTCCGACGGCAGGGTGGCCGACGTCTTGTACTATGTTCCCAAGAAATAGGCGGGACGACTTCAAGATAGCAAGAGAGCGCATGGTCCAGCACCAGATCGCCGGCAGGGGCATCCGGGACGCCAGGGTGTTGGAAGCCATGAGGAAGGTGCCGCGCCATTTCTTCATCGATGAGGCCCTGTGGGACCAGGCGTATGGGGATCATCCCCTTCCCATTGGCCACGGCCAGACCATCTCCCAGCCCTACATCGTCGCCCTAATGACCCAGGAACTCAACCTCAAGGGCCACGAGAGAGTCCTTGAGATCGGCACCGGCTGCGGATACCAGGCCGCCATCCTGGCCGAGCTCGCAAAGGCGGTTTTCAGTGTGGAGCGGATTCCCGCCCTGCTCTCCAAAGCGAGGAAGACCTTGGACTCCCTGGGCTACACCAACGTATTTCTCAAACTCGACGACGGCACCTGGGGCTGGAAAGAGGAGGCCCCCTTCGACGCCATCATAGTCACTGCTGCCTCTCCGTCGGTGCCCCAACCCTTGCTGGATCAGCTCGCAGATCCTGGCACCATGATCATCCCGGTGGGCGATGAGTTCTCCCAATCCCTCCTCAAGATCACCAAGGCCGACGGAGAGCTGCACCAGCAGCACCACTGCGGCGTGAGGTTCGTCAAATTGATCGGAGACCACGGATGGAGGGACTGAGCAGCCGGCCGGCCCCACTCTTCGCTGCAGTGAGGCGGCTCTACGAATGGGTACTGTCATGGGCGGACCACAGGCTGGCGCTGCCCGCCCTCTTCCTGCTGGCGTTTGCAGAGGCATCCTTTTTCCCCATACCCCCTGACGTGCTCCTCATGGCCCTTGCCATGTCGAAGCCAAGGGGCTCGTTCCTCTTCTCAGCCGTTTGTCTTGCCGGCTCGGTGGCGGGAGGCGCCTTCGGCTATTTTCTGGGAATGGCCTTCATGAACACCGTAGGTCAGTGGATAATCGAATTCTACCACTTGGCCGATCAGTACTCCCAGGTCATGGCCCTATACGACAAATACGGAGCCTGGGCAGTGGCGGCAGGAGGATTCACTCCCCTGCCCTACAAGCTGTTTACTGTCACTGCTGGCGCCTTCAAGATGGACTTTGCGGTCTTCATGGCAGCCTCCCTGGTCTCGAGGGGCGCGCGCTTCCTTGCAGAGGCCGCCTTGTTCTGGCTCTTCGGCCCCCCGATCAAACAGATCATCGACAGGTATTTCGGCCTGTTCACAATCGTATTCATGATTCTCTTGATAGGAGGTTTCATAGCGCTCAAATGGATAATATGAGGAGAATCGGAATCATAGGCGCGGGCCTGTGCGACGAGGCCACTGCGAAAACAGCGGAGAAGATCGGGAGAATGGTTGTCGAGCGGGGGGGCATTCTTTACTGCGGCGGCCTTGGAGGGGTGATGGAGGCGGCTGCTAAGGGTGCCTGCGAGGCGGGCGGCATAACTGTTGGAGTCCTGCCAGGTGCCAAAGCGTCCGACGCCAATCCCTACATAAAGGTGCCGGTGGTCACGGGCATGGGGCACGCAAGGAACGTAGTCCTGGTGCGGTCGTGTGAGGCCCTCATAGCAGTGTCCGGCTCACACGGAACCCTCTCCGAGATAGCGTTGGCCCTGAAGATGTGGAAACCAGTCATAGGACTGGACACCTGGCCTAACATCGCCGACGTCCACTATGTCCAGACTCCGGAAGAGGCGGTGGAGAAGGCCTTTCACCTGCTGCCGTAGCCCAATTCGGCCACTGTGCGCTTCACCCTCTCCAGGAGTCCCTCCTCGTCTATGGTTACGAGACGGCCCTGTTCCAGGAGGAACTCACCCTCTACGAGCACATCGGTCACATCACTCCCTTTGGCGCAATAGACGAGCTGGGAGACGGGATTGTAACAGGGCTGCAAGTGGGGCCGGTCCATGTCCACCACCACCAGGTCCGCACGGCAGCCAGGCGATATCTCCCCCAGGTCGTCCCTCATGAGGGCGGTTGCCGCCTGTTTCGTTGCCATGAGCAAGGCACCTTTGGAGCCAACCGCCTCAGGATCAAGGCCCCTTCCCTTGGGCAGCTTCGCCGCGGTGTCCATCTCGCAGAACATGTCGAGGTCGTTGTTGCTGGCGGCCCCGTCGGTACCCAAGGTGACGGTTACCCCAGCCGAGAGCATCTCTTTCACAGGCGCCATACCAGAGGCGAGCTTGAGGTTTGACTCTGGACAATGGGCCACGGAGACGCACTTCTTTGCAAAGATCTCTATCTCCTCATGCCCCAGCCACACGCAGTGCGCGGCCAAGACAGGGGAATCCAGCACGCCTATGGAGTCGAGATATTGCACCGGCCCCTTGGAGTGGCGGCGGCCTATCTCCTCGATCTCCCATTGGGTCTCAGCGACATGGGTCACCAGGAGGGTGCTCAGCTCCCGGGCCAGCTTGGACGCCTCCCTCATCAGCTCCTCGCATGCGGTATAGGGGGTATGCGGGTCCACGGTGACGGTTATGCGGGGATGATCCTTCCACTGTTCCCAGAGCCTTCTGGTCTCGATCAGGGCCTCGCGTCCCGAAGGAAACGCCGGAGAGGCAAAGTCGAACACCCCCTCGCCTATCCAGGCCCGCATTCCCACCCTGTCCACCACCTCAGCCACTGCTGCTTCGAAGAGGTACATGTCCACGAATGAAGTCGTGCCGCTCCTGATCATCTCCGCACAGGCCAGCTCGGTTCCCAGGGCAACCAGCTCCCTGGTGAGCCTACTCTCGGCAGGAAAGATGTAATCTTCGAGCCACTGTCTCAGCGGAAGGTCGTCGGCCATGCCCCTGAACAGCACCATAGCCGCGTGGGTGTGGGCATTTATGAGTCCTGGGACCAGAAGGCCGCCGGGCCTCTCGATCATACGCCTGGAGCAGAACTCCTCCCTGCAGCGGCGGGAGGGCCCTGCGAACACGATCTCTCCATTCTTTATGGCCACGGCGGCCCCGGTGACTGGATCGAGATCTCGGCCCACCAGGGCCATCCCTGCCTCGATTATGAGATCTACCTCTACCATGGATACCTCCCAAGAAAGTCCACCAGTAACCGCTGCAGCCTCGCCTCCGCCTTGCCTGCCTGTTCTATGACATCTTCTATGAGAATAGGCTTGAAATCATCTGGATCGTTGACGTTTGCTATGATGGAGAGTCCCAGCACCTCCATACCGGAGTGTACCGCCGCTATCACGTCCGGGACCATACTCATTGCCACCGCATCTCCTCCCATGAGCCTGAGAAACCTGGTCTCCGCCGGAGTTTCCAGGCTTGGGCCTGGCACGCAGACGAAGACGCCCTCGCGCAACTCCACCCCTGCCTCCTCGGCCACCTCTCTGAAGATGTGCCGCAGCCTCGGCGTGTAGGCCCTGGACATGTCAGGGAATCTCTCTCCCCACTGGTCGAAGTTAGGCCCCCGTAGGGGGTTGTCTGGAATCAGGTTGATGTGGTCACGTACCATCATGATGTCCCCAGAGGAGAAAGAGAGATCCAAGCCGCCCGCCGCATTGCACCCGACAAAGGTGCGCGCCCCTAAGGAGGCCATGACCCGGACCGGCAGCGTGAGCTCCAGGGTGGAATAGCCCTCGTAGTAGTGGAACCTTCCCTGGAACACCGCCACCCTAGCTCCGCCTACTCTCCCCACCACCAGCCTGCCCAGATGATCCGGCGCAGTGGATACCGGGAAATAGGGTATGTCGGCGTAGGAGCAGCTCCAGCCGTCCTCCACGGCCTCCGCTACTCCTCCCAGGCCGGTGCCCAGCATAACCATCACGTCTGGATGGAACGGAGCGTTCTGGCCTATGAAAGAGGCCGCCTCCTCCACCCGGCGGACGTAAGACTCGAAATGTGAGGTATCCATGCTCCCTCCGCTTGACAATAGGATGCATCCCAGATAGAGACCCTGGTTGGACCAGGGCTCCATACCCTCCTTGAAAAATACATGCATGGGTGGCCATGTTCAATGGCAGGGACCGGCCCTGGAAAATCTTCTGAGTCTGGAGAGGAGCCATGTCTGGAAAAAAAGTACTGGTGGTAGGCTCAGGGGGCAGGGAACACGCCCTCTGCTGGAAGCTGGCCCAGAGCCCCAAGGTCTCCCAGGTCTTCTGCGCGCCCGGCAACGCCGGGATCGGCATGCATGCGGAGTGCGTGGACATAGCCGCATCCGATGTCGAGGCGTTAGCCGAGTTCGCCAAGAAGGAGTCCGTGTATCTAACGGTCGTAGGGCCTGAAGATCCCCTCGCCAGGGGAATCGTTGACCATTTCAAGGCTGAAGGGCTGAGGATATTCGGGCCCTCCCGGGATGCCGCTGCGATAGAGGCCAGCAAGGTGTTCACCAAGGAGCTGCTCAGCAAGGCGGTCATCCCCACCGGCTTCTTCAAGGTCTTCACCGATGCCGACGAGGCGATGGCCTACATAGAGGAGGTTGG
>WFVQ01000053.1 GCA_015491585.1 Deltaproteobacteria bacterium | reverse complement strand
GCAGGAGAAGGGGCTCTCCCTCCTCCTCATCACCCACAACCTCGGGATCGTGGCCAACATGGGCGACAGGGTGGCGGTTATGTACGCTGGAAAGATGGTGGAACAGGCAACGGTCAACGAAATATTCGAAAATCCGCGGCACCCCTACACGAAGGGGTTGTTGAAAGCCATGCCTTACCGGCTCCCCAAAGGGCAGCGCAGGCTCCACTCCATCAAGGGAAGGGTCCCGGCACTGCACGAGCTCGGCAAGGGCTGTCCGTTCTTCAAGCGGTGTCCATCCAAGATGGATCTGTGTTCAAGGGAGGATCCGCCGCTGGAGCGGATTGGCGAGGCATTGTGCGCCTGCCACCTCTTCAGGGTATGATGCCCTTCAACTTGTCCCACCAGGACTTCTTGGCGCCTTCTGGCAGCTCGCCGCTTAGGGAGGATGCCTTGGCCGTCTTCATAGACCGTTCCACTTCCGCCAGCAGGCGCTGGGCCTCCAGGGCCGCCTGGGTGTCCGGGTACTTCTCCCTGACCAGCAGCAGCCGATGCTTTGCCTGGGGGAGCATATCCACCCTCATGTACCACTTGACCACAACGATCTCGTGCTGGGCCAACAGCTCCCTGCCCTCTTCGATCCTCCTCTTGGCCTCCAAGCGGTAGGGATTGTCCGGGAAACGCCTCAGCAGCCGCTGGTAGGTCTCGATCATCTTCTTGGTGAAGGTCTGATCCCTGTCAGGGGTGTCCATGAGGCGGTAGTAAGCGGTCCCCTGCATGAAGATCACGTACGGCACCGCCTCGTTGGTGGGATGTAGCCGCTCGAACTCCTCGTACAGCGGTATCGCTGCCTCGTACTCTCCACTGTAAAACTTGCAGTCGGCAAGGCGGAGTTCCGCCAAGGTGGCATATGGACTGAAGGGGTAGCGGTCCTTCACCTTCTGGAAGAGCTCCTCGGCCAGAAGGAACCTGCCCCTCTGGAAATAATCCATGGCCTCGCGCGCCTTCTTCTCGGCGCTCTCGTCCAGGCCTTGGATCTTGCCTTGACGCTTGAACCAGGAGGAGAACCAACCACCCTTGCCGCCGCGGCCGCCCTTGGAGGCACAGCCAGCCGGCAGGAGCAATAAAAGTACCAGGAGAAATACCAGACAGGGAGAGTGCTTCATGAACGCCCCTTTTTATCCTATTCCTGCATAGCCAGGTCGTGTTCCACTGCATATGCAGCAGTGGCGCCCTCGGCTGCGGCAGTGACTATCTGACGGAGGGGCTTGCTTCGGCAGTCGCCCGCCGCATATATCCCCGGACGGCTCGTCCGCATCCAGTCGTCGGTCACGATGAAGCCATTTTCGTCCAGATCAACAAGCCCTTTCAAAAAACCGGTGTTGGGTCTGATACCCACGAAGATGAAGACCCCGTCCACCTTTAACTCCCACCGCCTTCCTTCCGACCTGTTGAAGAGCTCCACGGACTCGACCCCGTCCTTACCCTTGATGCTCTCTACCACAGTGTTCCACACCATCTCGATCTTGGGATTGGAGAAGGCCTTGTCCTGTAGGATCTTTATGGCCCTCAGGGAATCGCGGCGGTGGATCAGATAGACCTTGCTGGCAAACTTTGTGAGGAAGACGGCCTCCTGGACCGCGGAATCACCGCCCCCGACAACCGCTACCGTCTGATCCCTGAAAAAGGGGCCGTCACAGGTAGCGCAATAGGAGACCCCCTTCCCTGTCAGCTCTTCTTCCCCAGGAACGCCAAGCTTGTTGGGCCCGGCACCGGTGGCGACGATGACCTTGCGGCTGAATACCGGCTCCCCCCCGCTCAAGGAGAGCTCGAATCCACCGTCCACCGGCTGGATCTCCTCTATCTCTCCGCTCAACTCCTCCATGCCGAACAGGCGGGCATGGGAAGCAAACTTCTCTATGAGATCATAACCCGACAGGCCATCAGGAAAACCGGGATAGTTCTCGACCCAGTCCGTGACCAGGACCTGCCCCCCTGGACTCAACTTCTCTATAAGCAGCGGCTTGAGGCCGGCCCGGCCGCCGTACAACCCGGCCGCCAACCCGGCAGGGCCAGCACCTATGATGGAGAGAAGGACTTCCTTCATGGGCAGCCGACCACGGCCGTAAGTGGAATAAGCGACATTAGCGGCGTCAACCGATGGCCTTGTCCAACGCCGCGGCTATCATCCCCTTTCCGACGGCCCCGGTGATCTGCTCCACCACGTTGCCGTCCTTAAAGAGTATAAGGGTAGGAATGGCCCGGATGCCGAACTTGCCAGGGGTCACCGGGTTCTCGTCCACGTTCATCTTGGCTATGACCGCCTTTCCGTCGTACTCGGCCGCCAGCTCTTCTATGACCGGAGCTATCGCCCGGCACGGACCGCACCAGGCAGCCCAGAAGTCCACCAAGACCGGCTTGTCGGAGTTTATTACCTTTGCCTCGAAATCACCGTCGGTTACGTGAAGTACCTTGTCGTCTCCCATTGCTTTCTCCTTTTTCTTCGATAATCCGGCCGCGTCCACCTCCTGCCGATTCACCACTGCACGTGGCGGCCGGAACCGTTAAACCCTTCCCGATTTCGTTAATATGTAGGATAGTACCCACCCGGTGTCAAGAAGCAAGGGCCAGCCCTCCCCTCCTGAGATCCGCGGAGCCGCCCAGCCCGCAGTGGACAAGGTTCACTCCACCGAAATAGACGTCCGGCGCTGACCATATGTTGGTCCGATAGCGGGCCGACAGCCCTGCCAGCCCCTGCTCCGGTATCCCCGGCTCCATCTGCAAGATCTCTCCATCGAAATGGATCCTGGGCGAGCGGACAGCATCTCCAGGCCCCATGCCGAAATCCACCAGGTTGACCATCACCTGGACCATCGCCGTCTTTATTCTCTTGCTTCCGCCACTGCCGAGGACGAAAAGGGGTTCGCCCCCTGAAAGCACCAGCGACGGCGCCATCATCGAGACCACCCTGGTTCCAGGCACGGCGGCGTGGAAACCGTCTGGATGGAGATCGTCCTCTCCCATCATATTGTTGAGCATGATCCCGGTACCAGGGACTATGTAACCCGATCCCTCTCCATTGCTGGTGGTCATGCTGGCTAAATTGCCCTCGCTATCCGCAATGCTCACGTGGGTGGTGCCCTTGAAGAATCCCCTCAGCCTCTTTCCAACCAGTTCACCCATCGCAGAGGCCAGCGGCCTCCACTCGCCTCCGCAGTTGGAGGAGCGAACGCCCTCGAGCGCCTCCTGCACAGCCGCCAGGGGAAGCATGTGTGCCTCGCCTCCCCATCCATCGCGTTCCAGCATATACTTCTCCAACACCTTCAACTGAGCTGCTATGAATCCCCCTCCAAGGGATGGATAGGGATTTGTGACGATCTCCAACCCGCGGTACGTGATGCGCACCGGCTCACGCTCCACCACCTGGTACGAGGCCAGATCCTGGGCTGTAAGAAGTCCGTCGTTTCCGTCCATGTCGGCGGCCACGGTCTGGGCCAGCTCTCCGGAATAGAACGATTCGGCACCTCCTTCAGGAAGGCTCTCCAGGAAGGAAGCAAGGTCCGGATTCCTGAAGAGGTCCCCTTCACCGAGATAGCGTCCATTGGACGCGAACAGGGCCCGCCCCTCAGGGGTCGCGGTCATTATAGGCTCGAGGAGCCGGAGGAAGTAAGCCTGATGTCGGTTGAGCACTACCCCCTCCGAGGCCGCACGCACTGCAGGACGCAATATCTCTTCCAAGGGAAGCCTGCCATATCTGGAGTGAATGTGGAGATAGCCCTTAAGGCAGCCTGGTACCGCCACCGATCCCATGCCTATGTTGAATACCTGGTCAGCACCGGGAAACTTGACGGTGACAGGATAGAAATGGGGTTCCAGGGCCCCAGGGCCTCTGCCCCGGCCTGGCGCGTCCACGAAGAAATCCAGCGCAAAGGTCCCGCCTCCGGCCATCCTCGCCACGAGGAAGCCGCCGCCGCCAAGGCTGGTCAGGGCCGGTTCTGCCACAGCGGAGACGAAGCCGGCGGCCGCAACGGCATCGAAGGCGTTGCCACCGCGCTCCAATATATGCAGGGCCGCGCGCGTAACCGCTTCATGGCCCGAAGAGACGACGTTCATGCATCACTCCTCCAGAACAGCGACTGCATCCCCCGAATCACCGCCTTGAAGTCCCCCTCATCGGCATATATGGCCCTCTGCCTGGCAGCGCTGTTTCCCTCTTTGAGAATCCGCTCCAGGGCCATGATATAGGAGAGCCCCCCCAGCCGCCTGGCCTGCGGCGCCGCAGCCCTCACCAGCCTGGAGACGGCCCCTTTCATGGAGATGGTGGAGCGGTCCACTGGGTCCACGAAACGGCCGGCCAGCCCATACCTCGTCGCCTGCCACTTGTTTCCCTTGATGAGATACCAGAGGGGCGGCTCGGTCATGGGCGACTCCGCCACAAAGGCGACAACGGCCTGGATCAGCGCCACCATCCCGAGTATCTCGTCGAACCGCGAGGGCAGATCACATATCCTGACCTCGATGGTACCAAAATAGGGATGGGGCCGCACGTCCCACCACAGCTCCCTTACATCGTCTATTATGCCGGCCTCCTTCAACGTCTCCACCAACTGCACGAACCCCTCCCACCGCACCAGGGTCCCTGGCATGCCTGACCTGGGAAGCGCCGAAAAGAGCTTGGTCCGGTAAGAGTCGAGCCCTGTATCCTCCCCCTCGAAAAAGGGAGACGAGGCGGTGAGGGCGAGAAATATGGGAAGATAGCGCCTTATGGCATCGAAGACCTTTATGGCCATGTCTCCGCTGGAAAGCCCGATGTGTACGTGGAGGCCCTGGGTGATGAGGCGCCGCCCCAGCAACTGCAACTCCTCCATGATGACCCTGTAACGCCTGTCGTCGAACAACCTCTGCTCCCTGTAGCTGGAGAAGGGATGCAGGCTGGCGCCGTATATGGCCACGCCATGCTGGGACGCCGTCTCCTCCAATTGCCCGATGGCCTCCCGCAGCTCTTGCTCGACCTGCCGCATGGACGAGCAGACCCCTGTGGTGATCTCGAGCATGGACTGGATGAACTCCCTCTTCACACGGTATCCCAGGAGAGGAGACAGCGCATCGAGCAACACCGGCGATGCATGGGCCAGGGCGAGCTCTTCCTCGTCCAGGAGCTGAAACTCCAGCTCCACTCCTATGGTGAAAGGTTCGCTAGGTCTGAACTCCAACGCTCCTCCTGGAAGCGGCAGGACCTCCAGCCCCTGCCAGGGATATCGAGTTTAAATTATAGATTATGATTACCAGGAACTGAAACAAAAAGAGGACCTAACCACTGCCCCCACCGAGGCGGGCGATGGACAGTAGCGCTGCTTCCGCAAAAAAACGGGCCCCAAGAGGAAGAACCCGCTCGTCGAAATCGAACCTGGAGCTGTGTGCAGGGGCCTCTCCGCATCCCTCCTTGAAGCCGCCGAAACGCACGAAACACCCGGGAATCTTGTGTAGATAAAAGGAGAAGTCCTCTCCTCCCAGGGAGGGATGGCGCTGGGCCGTCACCCTCTCCTCTCCCACCACCTTGGCGGCCGCCTCCCTGGCGAGGCCGGCTGCCCACTTGTCGTTGACCACCGGAGGATATCTGCCTGTTATGGCATACGAGGTCCTGGCACCGTATAACTCCTCCATAGACGAGACCATCCTTCCCAGGCCCCGTAGTATCCTGGACCTCACCTCCGGATGTGTGGTCCTGATAGTCCCCTCAAGCCTAACGTGATCGGCTATGACATTGGGGGCGTCTCCTCCGTTTATGGTCCCCACCGAGACTATGGAGGGATAGGCCGGATCCACCTCTCTGGTTATCAGGGTCTGGATGCTTATGACCAGCAGGCTGGCCACCACTATGGCGTCCACCCCCTCGTGGGGCCTGGCCGCATGCCCGCCCTTGCCCCAGATGTCCACCTCGAACCCGTCGGCATAGGCGGTTATGAGCCCGGTGTTGACGGCTATCTCTCCAACGTGGAAATTACGGTCGATGTGCCCGCCGAAGATGACATCCACACCGTCGAGACACCCCTCCTCGATCATGGCCTTGGCACCACCGCCGCTCTCCTCTGCCGGCTGGAACAGAAACCGGACCTCACCCTCTGGCTCCGCGGCAGACAACATCCTGGCAGCCCCCAACACCATTGCCATGTGGCCATCGTGACCGCAGGCGTGCATCATTCCAGGATGAGAAGAGGAGAAGGGCATACCGGTCTTCTCCTCCAGGGGAAGCGCATCCATATCGGCCCTGATGGCCACGCATGGCGGCCCCTGGCCACAACGGGCCACGATGCCCGTCCCAGCGGCCCTGGTCCACGGTATCCCCATCTCGTCCAACCTTTCGGCGACGAAACGGGAGGTCTTCTCCTCGCGGAAGGAAGGTTCTGGAATGCGGTGGAGTTCTCTCCGTATGGTCTCAAGCCACTGGCTGTCTATATTCATCGTCCTCTCCGGCCGCCGTTTACAAAGCTGTTCCGAGCTTATACCATGTCGTTCCTCGCCTCAAGGCGAAGGGGCCCGCCAGGCAGGGCCATACAAATCGGTGTCGGGAAGGTTGCAAATGCCCCTGGATATACAGCTCTCAACCGCTGCTGTGATCTCCTTAGGCGCCCTGATCCAGGGAGTGACGGGATTCGGTTCCGCCCTTGTCTCCATGCCCCTGTTACTCTTGTTTCTGGACGCAAAGACCGCGGTTCCACTGGTGATACTCAACGGGCTGCTAATAACCGGCTACCTCTGCCACAGGCTCAAGGCCCACCTCGAGTGGGAGAAGATAGGCCCCCTCTTCATCGGCTCCCTGCCAGGCGTGATCGCCGGCGCCCTGTTCCTGAAAGAGGCGGACGAGTCGGCAATAAAGCTCTGTCTGGGCGCGATCCTGACCGGATACTCCCTGTTCGGCCTTTCTGGAGGACTGCAACCCATCAGCCTTTCCCGGGCATGGGGCTACGTGGCCGGCTTCGGCACAGGCGCTATAGGGGCGGCATTCAGCGCCGGCGGCCCTCCGGTCATAATCTACACGACCCTCACAGGCTGGCCCAAAGACTCCATAAAGGCCACGCTGTCTGGATTCTTCTTCATAAACGGAATAGCCATAGCCCTGGCCCATATAGCAACCGGCCTCACCACCGGAGAGGTAGTAGGCTTCCTGCCAACCACACTCCCAGGCACGCTGCTGGGCGTGGCGCTGGGCTCCCTGTTCTACGGTCGCATGGAGAAGGGCACCTATCTAAGGTGTATCTATTTTCTCCTAATCCTCATGGGCGCCCTGATGATATACTCGTCTCTCAAGGGGGATTGAGATGAGCAGGATAAAGGTGCTGCCGCCCCACATAGCAAGCCAGATCGCAGCAGGAGAGGTGATAGAGCACCCTGCCGCCGTGGTGAAGGAGCTGGTTGAAAATGCCGTCGATGCCGGCGCCTCGTCCATAGTGATAGAAACCGAAGGCGGCGGGAAGGACTTGATCAGGGTCACCGACGACGGCCTGGGCATGTCCAAGGAAGACCTGGTCCTTGCGGTCAAGCCCCATGCCACCAGCAAGATCCAGCGCGCCGAAGATCTCTTCTCCATCTCCACTCTGGGGTTCCGGGGAGAGGCCCTGGCCAGTATCGGCGCCGTGAGCAGGCTCTCCATCGTCTCAAGGAGGAGAGAAGAAACGGGAGGGTGGCGGATCGAAGTAAGGTTCGGAAAGGAGTCGCCTCCTGAACCAGCAGCTGCCAGGGCCGGGACCTCTGTAACCGTGCAGGATCTGTTCGAGGCCATTCCTGCCAGGCGGAAATTCCTAAAGAGTGCCGGTTCCGAGCAGACGCGCATAAATCTGACCGCACGTCTCCTGGCAGCAGCCCACTCACACGTTAAGATGGAACTAATCGCCCAAGGGAAGCAGGTCTTCAAGGCCCTTCCCAGGAACGGGCCGGACAGGCTGAGGCCGCTCCTGGGCAAAGAGACTACAGAGCTGATAACTGTCACTGCGGCTGCACCTGGAATCTCAATCGAAGGATACATCACACCGAGGGAGTCGGCCCGCCCCTCCCCGCGCCATTTCCACATATTTCTCAACAACCGTCCCATAAAGAGCGGCGCTGTCTGGAAGGCGGTCACCGAAGGGTGCTCCGGCCTGCTCCAGAGGTCCACCTACCCGGCCGGGGCGCTGTTCATCACCACGGCCCCGGACATAGTGGACGTGAACGTCCATCCTGCCAAGCAGGAGGTGAAGTTCCAGGACCCGAACACGGTGTTCCGGCTGGTTTACCATGCCGTGAGGCGCGGCCTGGAGGGAGACAGGAAGACGGTGCAACCCTTTGCACATTCCACATATACGGAAGAGGCCCGCCCAACAGCCGGCGAATATCCTGCGCCTTGGATGGAATTGAAAGAAGAACCGTCACCTCCTGCCGCCACAGGTGGCGATCCCGGGGGAACCTTTCTGTCCGCCGCCCTGCCTGGCAGGGAAGAGGAAGAGCTTACTCCTTCGCACCCATTGGCACGGAGCAGGGTGATCGGCCAACTCCATTCCACCTACATCCTGTTGGAGGGCGAGGAAGGGCTCCTCGTGGTGGACCAGCACGCCTGCCACGAGGCCGTCCTGTTCAAACGCCTACAAGACGAACTCTCCAAGGGAGGAAGCATCGCAAAACAGCTCCTATCCGTGCCGATTACAATCGATCTCGAGGAGTTCCACTTGAAGGGAGGCACCTTTCCAGCAGAGCTGTTGGAGCCTCTCGGCTTCGAGGTGGAGGAGTTCGGCCCTGGCCAGGTAATCATAAGGGCTGTGCCAGAGCTGCTTGCCGCCTCTGCCTGTGATCTTGAGTCCGTGAGAGAAGTCTTCCTGTCTGCGGTAAGG
>WFVQ01000052.1 GCA_015491585.1 Deltaproteobacteria bacterium | reverse complement strand
GTGGGGGAGGTGTCTTGAGGAGTCCTATGACTGCCGTGATCACCAGGCATACCAGGACCAGGAAAGGAACGACCCGCCTCGCCATCTGATTTCCACCTCCATCCCCCCTGAATTTCGCGTCAGATCCCGGTGGCTTCAACCTGCCGTTTCACGGCTTCCGCTCCCTTGAGAAGCGCCTCCCGTTCCTCGGCTGTGAGTTCGAATTCCAGGATCTTCACGATACCGCCGCGCCCCAGTACAACAGGGACGCCCAGGAACACACCCTGTATGCCGAACTGGCCGTCGAGCATGGCTGCACACGGCAACACTCGATTCTGCCCTTTTATTATGGCCGCGGCCATCTCCACTGCCGACAAGCCGGGGGTCGTGAAAGCGCTGCCTGTCTTTAGATGGCCGACGATCTCGGCGCCGCCGTGCTGGGTCCTTTTTACGATTTCGGCTATCTCCTCCTCAGAAAGGAGTTGGGACAACGGAACGCCTCCCACACTGGCGAGTCTTACCAGAGGGAGCATGTTGTCGCCGTGGATTCCCATTACCAGGGCGCATACATCCTGCGCAGCAACGCCAAGTTTCTCTGCTATGAAGGTCCTATAGCGCGCAGAGTCCAGCACGCCGGCCATCCCTACCACTCGTTCGGCAGGGAAGCCGGAGATCTTGAACGCGGTATAGACCATCGCGTCTATGGGATTGGTGACCACCACCAGGCAGGCGTCTGGAGAGTGGGCCACCACCTGTTCCGTGACCGATCGCACGATCTGGACGTTCTTCTCAAGAAGGTCTTCTCTGCTCATGCCAGGCTTCCTGGCGAGACCGGCGGTTATTATCACCACATCGGACTCGGCAGTTGTGCTGAAATCGGTGGAGCCGGAGATCCGCCCGCTGTAGCCACACAGCGGCGCGGCCTGGGCGATGTCCAGGGCCTTGCCCTCGGCCAGGCCCTCCACTACGTCCACCAGCACGATCTCCTCGGCGGCATTCCTATTGACCGCCCACTGGGCGCATGACGTGCCCACGGCTCCAGCACCCACTATGCTTAACTTTGCCATCTCTTTTCCTCCGCTCTCTTGGACTTCTTTCTATCTGGGTTCCAATACCTCTTTCACCTTATGGAGCAGGTCCGCCACCGAATACGGCTTCTTGAGAAATGGAAACTTGAATTCGTGGGCTATGGCCACACCCGTCTTCTCGTCCGTGTATCCACTGGCCAGGAGGATCCTCATGGACGGCCACCTCTCCAGCACCAGCGAGGCCAGCTCCACGCCGTCGCCATCGGGGAGCACCACGTCACTGAATACCAGGTCAGGCTCTACCTCTCCTCCCTCCACCAGCTTTTTGGCCTCTGCGAAGTTGCTTGCCGTGACCACCCTGTAGCCGAAGGCGGTGAGCCCTTCCTTCGCTATGGTGAGCACCATCGGGTCATCCTCCACCACCATGACGAGTTCGTTGTCTCCCCTGGGGAGTTCTTCCTGCCTCTCCAGCCTCTGCACCGGAACAGCCTCGAGGTCCTCGGCTGGAAAGTAAACACGGAATGTGGTGCCTTTGCCCGGCCTGCTGTAGACGTTGATCCATCCCCCGTGCTGATTGACGATTCCATATACCACCGACAGACCCAGGCCGGTCCCTTGAGTGGGGCCTTTGGTGGTGAAAAAAGGCTCGAAGATATGGGAAAGGGTCTCTTCATCCATACCGTGGCCGGTGTCGGAGATGGTCAGACGCACGAACATGCCTGGTTTTGCATGGCTGATGAGGCCGGCGGTCTCCTTTGTCAGAGTGACCGAGTGTGTCTCTATGGTAAGCGTCCCTCCCTGTGGCATGGCATCTCTTGCGTTTACCGCCAGGTTCATGACAATTTGCTCTATCTGGCCAGGATCCGCCCGCATGGGAAAGAGCTCCTCGTCCATGTGGGTGACAATTTCCACATCCTCGCCGATGATCCTCTTCAGCATCTTCAGCAGGCCTTCTATGAGATCGTTGAGATTGACCACAGCGGTATCCATAGGCTGCTTCCGGCTAAAGAGCAGGAGCTGCCGGACCAGGTTGGCCGCCTTGGAAGTGGCAGTAAGGACGTACTCCAGGTCCCGCTTGGCCTTGTGATCCTGTTCCAGCTTCATCATGGCCACCTCGGTGTATCCCTGGATGGCGGTCAATAGGTTGTTGAAGTCGTGGGCGACACCTGCTGCCAGGGTTCCGATCGCCTCCATTTTCTGAGCCTGCATCAGCTGGGCCTGCATCCGTTGCCGCTCCTCTTCTGCCTTCACGATCTCGCTGACGTCCCTGAAGGCAATGACAGCCCCTGTCACCCTGCCGTCGTCCACTATAGGAGTGCTTGTGAACTCCACTGGTAGCCCGCTGCCGTCTTTTCGCCAGAAAAGCTCCCTTTTATTGTTTATAACAACTCCATTTTTGATGGTTGAGAATATGGGACAGTCATCAGGATTATATTCACGTCCATAGGTATCGGTGTGATGGACCATCTTGTGGAGAGGTTTTCCCAGCATGGCCTTGGCCTCATAGCCCAGTAGCCTAGATGCAACGGGATTGACGAAGGTCAGCCTGCCCTGCGCGTCCACCCCCAGTATTCCTTCCCCAACCGAATTTAGTATGAGCTCGTGGCGCTTAATGAGCTGGGTCAAGGCAGCCTCGGCCATCTTGCGCCTGGTTATATCCCTGAAGATACCCCTTGTAGAGACAGGGGCCCCGTCCTTGAAGCGGCAGTTGCAGCTCCCTTCCACTATGATCTTGCCGCCTTTTTTTGTCTTGAATTGGACCTCTATTCCGTAGAGAGGTATTCCGCTCATCACCTGGTCCAAGAGATCGTGGCACTGGAGGTTACAATCTGGATGGATGATATCGAATATGGTGAGGTTGAGCAGGTCCTCGTCTGTGAATCCAAGGGTCTTTTTCCATGCCTTATTTACATATAGGAAGCGTCCCGCGGGATCGACTATCTGTATGAGGTCGTTGGCGTTTTCAACAAGGTCCCTATAGATGGATGGGGCGCCATCTCTGATGCGCTGGAGCTCCTTGATGTGGGTTATCTCTGTCATAAGGTGGAGATAGAGTTCAGGCGCCCCTTTCTTTTCTATACGTGAACATGCAACCAGATAATCTTTACCTGTGACCGGTACTTCAGCCACTGATATGGAATGTGCTTGAGATGATTTCAGCCTTTCAAAAGGACAGCCTTCAATAGGAGTGCCGCGCCCATGTACCAGCTCGTGACACTTTTGTCCCACCACCTTCTCCTTGGAGAGCCCGAGAACATTCAGCGCCTCTCGGTTGGCTGCTACGATTTCATGGTTGCTGTTTAGCAAGAAGGCCGGTACACCCAGGGCCTCAAACAGGGTGTTCCAGTCAATCTCAGGAGTTGTTTGCGTGGGAGGCGGAGTATTATCTGGCATCATATCCTCTCAACAGGGCGTTGAGTCCCCATATCCTGAAGCCGCCTGTTGCGAGCGCATGGTAAAGCGCCTCCAGGAATGGTATTGGAT
>WFVQ01000051.1 GCA_015491585.1 Deltaproteobacteria bacterium | reverse complement strand
GGCAAGAGCATCCCGATACCGCCCGAGAGAATAGAGAATGGCAGACATGCGAAGCATAGTCTTGTGCTTCGACCTGGGATCACGGGCAAGGGCTGTCTCCAGCACCAATAGCGCCTCCTCAGGCCTATCCAGGGCCAGAAGGATCTCGGCCTCGCGCCAGCGTATATAAGGTCTTCGCATCCTTTCAGGTACTCGCCTTATCTCGGAAAGGCTTTCTTTGGCCCGACCTAAGCGCAAGAGGACCGCGGCACGCAGATCCCGGACAAAGTCGGGGGTGCCCTGGTCTCCTGATGCCGCAACCGCCACCGATAGATGCTCCAAGGCTCCCTTGAAGTCCAGCCCGGCAAATAGCACCTTCCCCATAGCATAATGCTTGAATACAGTGGAGATGAATCCTGTGCCCTCGTCTTCCTGGAGGAGCCTCTCCATAATCATACGTGCCCGAGTTACCTCGCCCGTCTTCAGGAGACATGATGCCATGTGATATAATGAACGAATAAACTTGGGGCGTTCCTGGTGGCGACGCTCCTGCTCCGCCTTATCCAGGGCGTCCCAGTTCTTTACCGCCTGCCCGAGGTACATAGCCGCTTTTTTGGGTCGATCCAGAAACTCTTTGTATAGCATGCCCATGCGATAGCATGGAGTCACCCTGCCCTTGTCCAGCTCAATGCACCGCCCAAAGCGTCGAAGGGCAAGGTCTATGAGCTCACGGCGGCGTGCTGGCGCCAGTGTTAGCTCACGGTTACGGTCACGATACAAGGCATCATATGCAGCGTAGCCGCTTGCATAGTTGAGTTTATAGGAATCCGGCTCTGCCTCTATCGCCTTTTCTAGTACTGCCAGGGCCTCTTCCACCCTTCCGCGCCGACCCAGGGCAAAGGCCGCCTTCTGCCTTAGCTCTCCGTCAATTCCCAATTCAGTGAGAAAGGGATATTTTTCGTGGACTGGATGTATCAGATCGATGATCTCATCCCATTTTCCCTCTGCAAACAAGGCATCTACCTCGGAAAGCAGCGCTCCAAGCCTGCGCACCGCTGTATCCACCACCTCGCCATCCGCCAACTCCAGGATCAGTCCTCTTTTTCCGCTGGGTGGAGACGACTCCCTCTCTTTATCGCCCGCCTTCTTTTCCAGCGCGGCCTTCAATGCAGGAGCAAGACTCATGGAATACACCTCCATGCCACGGCCAGCCGATCCATAGACCGGCCTCGGTTTTTCCGCCCCCCTTCATGGGGACATCGCCAATACAATGCCTATGATATTTGATTAGTTCCTGGCTTGCTCCACGCCAAGAGATGGCAACATTACCGGTCAGGGCAGGCGAATCTCGATATTCGATGCAGGGAAGGCTATTCCATACCTGGTGTAGGGCCTATTGCCCCGGGTGCCTATCTCTATCAGGTGTCCCTTGGGATCACCCATGAAAGGCCGGAGCCGTCCATTTGTTCTGGACCGCATGGAATTGAAATTCTCCTTGGAGTCAAGAAACCACCCTACGCTCGGCTTATCAGGGAGATACTGGTGCCTTTTGACAGACGTTATCGCCTTGTATAACTTCCAGACCTCGTCTTTGCGTTCATCAAGGGTATCGATGTCGAGAAAACAGCGATTGCACCAGTCGGATGCTCCCTGGCCGCCGCATCCACAGCTCCGCCTCTGAAGGGCGAAAAAACCATATAAGGCCATCATGGCCGGTGATAGATCGACCTCGAAACCTTTGAATGCAACCCTCCCCTCAACCATGTCCACCATTAGCCTGGCGGGCTCGTCGCGCACCATTGCCATGCGCAGCTCATCAGGAGTGCAAGGAGTCCTCAGGGCTTCGGGATCGAGAAATTTTCTAATGGAGACGAAAGGCATGGATATGAGGGCCACCTTCGCATCATCACTCTTAATGAAGACCTGTCCGTGCTCGGTTTTGACCCGTACCAGCCTCGGTTTTCGCGGTGGATAGAAAAAATCACCACAACTCTCGAAGGGAGGCGACACGAGGACATGATATATCCTGTCCTGGGGCCTGCCATAAAACTGGGCCGCAAGGGCCAGGCAGGCACTCATGGTCTTGCGCCCTCCGGCTATGAGGAAAAATACCGTGGTCGCTGGGTCGGATGTGAATTTCCACGCCATTTCCATGCACTTCTGCATTAGCGCTTCGTTTTCCTCCAAGCCGGAAATATCCTCCAAGGGATACCCATCCGTGGCGGTAAGGACGTGTATGTTGCCTGGAGAGAAATCAATAGATTCCGCCGGAATCTCATATTCCTCGAGGAACTCAAAAAACTTTCCATCTCCTGAGGCAAGCAGGGCGGAATGTATAAGATCGCGTCCCCCCTTTGTTGTGATTACATGGATTTCGTCAACCCTCTTGCCCTGTGTCCACAATGCATAAAGGGCTTCCGTGAGCACCTGGGGAGACAGCCCTATTACCGAGAGCAGTATGTTCTTGCTCATTATCCTACCTCCAAATGTGCCGCATACATAACGGAATTCTATAATGCAAGTCTCTATGATTACAGCGCGGCAATATTGCGGCAGCTACGATATCAATATCAATGCAACACCTGCATCGCCACGGCTGCTCCCATGACCACCAACAGAATCTCAACAAGTAAAAAGCTACGAGGAAAATAGTCAGCACAAGCGGGGGCCAGTTAATGGTGACCGCAAACTTGAAAGCCATAGCCCCTAACAGCCCTACGAAGGCGGCCAATATACCCTTAATGGCTTTCTGCACTATGTGATTGCCATATATCGTGTCAAAGTGCGGCACGCTGACCATGAGAATAATAAGCGAGGGCGTGAGCATGCCCACAGTGGCGACCACGGCGCCTGGAATACCAAGCCGTGCCCGCCCCTTGCCCACTCTTCACCCCTCGCATATATATAGTCT
>WFVQ01000050.1 GCA_015491585.1 Deltaproteobacteria bacterium | reverse complement strand
AGATCGTAAAAGCCGCGTACAGGCTCATAGAAGAGATGGACTATAACATCCCCGTAATCCATGAGTATCCATTTGGCCTCGCTCTCTCCCTCTACCGACCTGGGATAGACACCCATCTTCTTCAGATCCCTCCGGATGTTGTCGGCCATGCCCTGCACGTGGCGGGTGGAGCGGCCGTGGGCTATAACGAAGAAGTCGGCGAAAGAAGAGGCGCCAGACACGTCCAGGACCACCACGTTCTCGCCCTTGTTGTCCTCCACCGCCCTGGCGAGGGCGATGGCCAGGGCCTTGGCACTGCCCAACGATTCATTCTTTTTCATGCTCTTGCGGTTGGCTGCGTACAATCCTGTCTCCTCCATGTATTTTCTCGCCGCCTCGGGCATGAGGAACCTGGCTGACCTGCCCTGGCCCACCAGCTCCCTGATCATGGTGCTGGAAATCTCCATCCTGGTCACCTCGACAAAGAGGACCGGCCTGTCATCCCGGCGCTCCCACCTGCCCGGAGCCTGCTCCTCGTAGCCAGGCAGGATCTCCGGGAGATGCGCGGCGCACTGTTCGAGCGCCCCTGCGCTGCGCCCTACCACAACCAAAGCGGCAAGCCGCACCAGACGGTGGAACTCCTTCCATGTCTCCAGCTCCAGGAAGGCATCGCTCCCAAGGAGCAGATACCACTCGTTGCCAGGGTTGGCAGAGGCCAGCTCCTCGAGGGTATCCAAGGTATAGGAGGGACCGGCCCTCCTCCCCTCGATGTCCAGGACCGACATTCCATCCACCCCATCCACGGAGAGCCTCACCATCTCAAGGCGGTGGAGGAAAGAGGCTTCGGTCCCCGCCTTGTGTGGCGGCTCCGCCGCCGGCACCAGCCACACCTCGTCGAGATAGAGACGCTCCCGCACCTCCAGCGCAGCCCTCAGATGGCCGAGATGGACTGGATCGAAGGTGCCGCCGAACACGGCTATCCTGCGGCCACTTCCCATCCCTCCCTCCCTGGAGGGCTCCGCCATGAGACGGCTACTCCCTCACCTGGCCGTCGCCGTAGGCGATGAACTTGGTGGAGGTCAACTCTTCCAGCCCCATAGGGCCGTATGCATGCAGCTTGGACGTGCTGATGCCTATCTCGGCCCCTAAACCAAGCTGACCGCCGTCGTTGAACCTGGTAGAGGCATTGACGAGCACCAGGGAGGCGTCGGCCTCCTGGAGAAAGCGCCTGGCCCTGGCATAGTCCCTGGTCACTATGGCCTCGGTGTGGTTGGAGCCGTACCTGGAGATGTAGTCCAGCGCCTGGTCCATGGAGTCCACCACCTTGACCGCCAGCACCAAGTCCAGAAACTCGAACCCCCAGTCCTCCTCCTTGGCAGGAACGGCATCTTCCACGATGCTGCACGTCACATCGCACCCCCTGAGTTCCACCCCTGCCTCCTTGAATCTCCTGGCCATCGCGGGCAAAAACTCGCCTGCCACCTCCCTGTGGACCAGCATCCCCTCCATTGCATTGCAGACCCCGGGCCTCTGGACCTTGGAGTTGAAACAGATCTCATAGGCCATATCGAGATCGGCATGCTTGTCCACATAGACGTGGCACACGCCCTTGTAGTGCTTCAGGACCGGTATCCTGGAGTTCTCCACCACGAATCTTATGAGCCCCTCTCCGCCCCTTGGGATGATGAGGTCGATCTCCTCCTCCCTCTTCAAGAGTTCAGTGACCGCCTCGCGGTCAGTCACCGGCACCACCTGCACCGCGTCTCCAGGAATGGAATGGCGTGCGAGGACCTCCTGAAGGATGGAAGCAAGGGCCATGTTGGAATGGATGGCGTCTGAACCACCGCGCAACACCACGGCGTTCCCGGCCTTGAGGCAAAGGCCGGCCGCGTCGATGGTGACATTGGGCCTTGACTCGTAAATCATGCAGATCACTCCCAGGGGTATCCGGACCCGCCCCACCAGCAGGCCGTTGGGCCGCTTCCACATCCTGGTCACCTCGCCCACTGGATCGGGCAGGGCAGCCACCTCGCGCAACCCCTGGGCCATGGACTCTATCACCTTGTCGGAGAGGGTAAGCCGGTCTATGAAAGCATCGCTCAATCCCTTCTCCTGTGCGCGCTCCAGGTCCTTGGCGTTCTCGGCCTGCAACATCTCCCTATTGGCCAGGAGGCGTTCAGCGGTCTCCAGAAGCACCTTGTCCTTCACGCCAGAGGTGAGACGCGCCACTTCCCTGGCCGCAGCCTTGGCCTTGCGTGCCATCTCCTCTACGAGTTTCACTGTATCCGCCATGATTCCGCTCCTTTCCTCAAAGGACCACCAAGTTGTCCCGGTGGATAACCTCTTCTTCTACGTCCCTTTCAATGATATCACATATTTCACCGCTCCGCCGCCCGGCCACGCAGGCCAGCTCGTCGGAGCTGAAATTGGAGATGCCCACCGCCACATCCCTTCCCTCCTGGTCCACACAGAGCACGCAATCGCCGGCGGCGAACTCCCCCTCTACTGCCACGATCCCAACCGCGAGCAGGCTCTTACCCCGATTCCTGACGGCATCAACGGCACCGCGGTCCAACACCAGCCTGCCCCGGCGGTCCAGGGCGAACATGATCCAGGCCTTGCGGCCGTGTATCCTGGCGCGCTGCGGCAGGAACAACGTACCCACCGGTTCTCCAGCAAAAAGCCGCTCCAGGACCGCTGGCTCCCTGCCTCCAGCGACCACCATAGGAACGCCGCAAGAGGTGACCATGCGGGCGGCGTGCAGCTTGGAGTGCATCCCTCCCCTGCCCGCCCGCCCCGGCCTCGTGCTAGCCATGCCCATCACCTTGTCGTCCACACGCTCCACCACCGGTACGAACCTGGCGTCAGGCTCCTCTCGCGGATCCGCCTCGTAGAGGCCGCTGGTATCGCTGAGACAGACCAGCAGGTCGGCCTCCACCAGGTTCACCACCAGCACTGCAAGGGCGTCGTTGTCGGTGAACTGAAGCTCCTCTGTGGCCACCGTATCGTTTTCGTTCACTATCGGGACGACCCCCCACTTGAGAAGGGTCTTCAACGTATTCTTGGCGTTCAGATAGCGGTGGCGCGGGACCAGGCCGTCCCTGGTCAAGAGGATCTGCGCGACCTGTATCTCGTGCCCTGAGAACGCCTCTTCGTACTCGCGCATCAGCAACCCCTGACCCAGAGCAGCCAAGGCCTGTTTCTCTGGGATGGTGGCCCCTGCGGTCGGATCAGGGGCCCTGGACAGCCCCGCCGCCACTGCCCCTGAGGAGACGAGGACCACGTCCCTGCCTCCCGTTTTCAGGAGCGCCAGCTCCCTGGCCAGCCCCTTTATCACCTCACGGTCCAATCCTCCGGGAGAGGCCAGGACCGCGCTCCCGACCTTTACGACCACGCGCCTGGCGCCATCGAGCAACTCCCTGCGGCGGTCATCCGCACCGCTTTTCAAGACACCCCCTCCTCTCCCTGCTCCCCTTCCGTATCCTCCAGGGCAGCAACGACTCCTGCCGCGCACCTAAGCAGGTCATCCACTCCCTGCCCAGTGACTGCGGAAACGGCAAAAAACGGCCCGCACCCAACGCCCCTGGACATGGAACCAGGAAGCCCCTTCGCCTCCACCAGGGCCACGGCCCTGTCGAACTCCCCGGCGCCAGCGGCATCGACCTTATTAAAGGCCAGCAGCCAGGGCTTTTCAAGGAGGGATGCCGGGTATCCCTCGAGCTCCCTGCACGTGGTGAAAAAGTCGTCCACCGCCGCCTCAGCGCCCTGGGAGAGATCCACCATGAAGAGCAGGACAGAGGTGCGCTCTATGTGGCGCAGGAATTCGATACCCATCCCGGCACCGAGATGGGCTCCCTCTATGAGTCCAGGGATATCCGCCACCACCAGCGTCTCTCCTGGCCCCACCTCCACCACGCCGAGGTTCGGCGTGAGCGTCGTGAATGGATAGTCTGCTATCTTGGGCCTTGCCGACGATATGCGCGAAAGGAGAGTGGACTTTCCGGCATTGGGCGGTCCAACGAGCCCTATGTCCGCCATGAGTTTCAGCTCCAGGACCACCTCCTTCTCCTCGCCGGGCAGGCCGGGCTGGGCATGGCGCGGGGCCTGGCGCGTAGAGGTGGCGAACCTGGCATTCCCCTTGCCCCCTGTGCCTCCTCTCGCAACCACGTATCTGGCCTCGGGAGAGGCGAGGTCTGCCAGGACCATGCCCGTGGAGGCATCCTTCACCAGAGTGCCTTGAGGCACCTCTATCACCAGGTCCGCCCCCCCTCTTCCGTGCTGGTTCTTGCCCCTGCCAGCCTGGCCCTTCCCGGCGACGAAGCGGCGCTTCTTCCTGAAATGGTACAAGGTATTCAGGTGGGTGTTGACCTGCAGCACCACGTCGCCCCCTTTGCCCCCATCGCCTCCGTCAGGGCCGCCCCTAGGGACGTACTTCTCCCTCCGGAAACTGACGCAGCCGGCCCCTCCGTCACCACCCTTTACATATATCTGGACCTCGTCTACGAACCTCATGCCACCTGGCTGCAAAACAAAAAAACGCAGGAAGACGGACTCCACCTGCGTCGGAAAAAGCTAACGGCCCCCCGGCCCTGTATCTGCCGGTCTAAGAGGCTGCGGCCAAGGGATATACGCTGACGTGCTTGCGATTGCGCTTCACCTCGAACTTTACCACACCATCCACCAGGGCGAACAGGGTATAGTCCTTACCCATGCCCACGTTCTTCCCGGGATGGAACTTGGTTCCCAACTGCCGCACGAGGATATTGCCGGCCTTGACCACCTGGCCGCCGAACCTCTTCACTCCGCGGCGCTGCCCCTTGCTGTCCCTTCCGTTCCTGGTGCTTCCGCCTGCCTTTTTATGAGCCATGACGAGCCTCCTTAACCGCTTATGGCCTTGACCTGGATAGTGGTGTAGTGCTGGCGGTGGCCCCTCTTCACCTTGTAGCCCTTGCGGCGCTTCTTCTTGAAGACCACCACCTTCCTGCCCTTGCCGTGCTCCACCACGGTGGCCTTAACCGACGCGCTGTCGAGAAAGGGCCTGCCGACCTTGACATCGGCCCCATCCACCATCATCAGGACATCCTTCAATTCTATATCGGAACCGATCTCGGCATCGAGCTTCTCGACCTTGAGCCTGGCGCCCTCCGACACCTTGTACTGCTTCCCGCCTGTCTGTATAACCGCGTACATCGCTGCCTCCGTCGTGCCCCTGGCAGGGCGCACCCCCTGCATCGAGGCGTAGTTCACGCTCCTATTCAAGAGATTGGTAAAATAGCACTTTATTTCCAGGTGTCAATGGAAGGGAATCAGGATCCCTTCTTCTTCTCCTTGAACGCCTTCCACAGAGAGAGCACCCTCCTTATATACCTCCTGGTCTCACCGTAGGGAGGAACCCCTCCGTAACGCTCCACCGCCGACGGGCCTGCATTGTAGCCTGCGAGCGCCAGCAGCAGATTCCCTTCGAACCTGTCCAGGAGCTGCCTCAGGTATTTGGCTCCTCCTTCTATATTGGCATGGGGATCGAAGGGATTGTGTACCCCCAACTCCGTGGCGGTATCTGGCATGATCTGCATCAGTCCCACGGCCCCCTTGCGGGAAACCGCATAGGGCTCGCACCCTGACTCGGCCATGATGACCGCCTTGAGCAGGTCTGGATCGAGACGGTACCGCCTGGACACAGCCTCTATCTTGGTGGAATATGCCTTGAGCCTTTCGACCCCCTTGCGGGGAATGGGCCTACTCGGCCGCCTGACCGCCGACGTTGGAGGGGCCACGTTGGTGAAGTGGAGCACCCCCCTTTCATCCCTGTACACGTAGAGCCTGCCTGAATAGAGGAGCGAGGCATGGGCTGCGAGCAGAAACAGGACGGCTGCGGCTGCGAGAAAGCGGTGGGCCATGCCCCTCAGAGCTTCCATTTCTCTGGAAAATATCACCCCTTCCCCGCCACCTTTTCATAGTCGGCCAGGAACTTTGCGAGGCCGGCATCGGTGAGCGGATGCTTTGCCAACTGGAACAGCACCTTGTAGGGGATCGTGGCGATGTCCGCGCCCATCTTCGCGGACTCCAGGACATGGATCGGATTCCTTATGCTGGCGACAATCACCTCGGTCTCAATCCCGTAGTTCTCAAAGATGGTCACCACCTCGCTAATGAGGAGCATGCCGTCGTGGCTGATGTCGTCGAGCCTCCCTACGAACGGGCTGACGAACGCGGCGCCTGCCTTGGCCGCAAGCAGCGCCTGGAGCGGAGAGAAGATGAGGGTCATGTTGACGGAGATACCTTCACCCGCCAGGATCTTCGTGGCCTTCAGGCCGTCGGGGATCATGGGGATCTTGATGACGACGTTTGGGGCCAGGGCCGCCAGGCGCCTACCCTCCTCCACCATGCCGTCGGCCTCGGTGCTGAGCACCTCGGCGCTCACCGGCCCGTCGACCATCTCGCATATCTCCTTGATGCGCTCCTCGATTGTGCACCCCTCTTTCGCCATGAGCGAAGGGTTCGTAGTCACTCCATCCACCAGGCCCAGGGCCACGGCATCCCTTATCTCGTCGAGGTTCGCGGTATCTATGAAGAATTTCATGGCTGCCTCCACTGATTTTTGCTTAACTATATCCTAAGCGGCGTGATCCACCAATGTAAAAGCGGATTTTTTCTACTGGACATCGGATGGGATGACGATATAAGAGGTAAGAGGATACGGGAGCGTTTGATGAACGAAGCACTTTTCAAGGATGGCGTCCCCCTTCTGGATGACAAGCTCCGTCTGTTCGCCTCTCAGGATGGAATGGAGGCCTTCATCAAGGGAGAAGACCTCATACTCAACTTCTCCAAGCTCGAAAACCTTGACAAGATCCTCGAGGAAAACGGGATAGTATCGGGCATACTCGACAGTCCGGAGATGACCGAGGAGAAAATAGTCATCGCCAAGGGCAGGGAGCCCGTACACGGCGAAGATGGCCGGATAGAGATGGTCTGCTCCCCTGAGACCCAGGAGCTGCTGGAAGAGAAGGGGATAACCGACCCGAGGGAGACCAACTCCATTATAAATGTACGCAAAGGGGAGGTGGTGGCGCGCCGGCTTCCACCAAGCCCGGGGGTCGACGGCGAAGATGTCTTCGGCAGGAAAGTGGAGGCAGCCTCTGGTAATTGGATCCCGTTCAAACTGGGTGATGGAGTCGAAATCAGCCCGGACGGCAACGAGCTGTTGGCAGTCCACTCGGGCAAATTGTCAGTTGACGAAGAAGGAAAGATTTCAGTACTGGATCAGTACACTATAGATGGATCTGTGGACTGGTCCACCGGCAATGTCACCTTCTGGGGACGCCTTTTGACCATAAGAGGCTCCGTAAATCCCGGCTTTTCGGTCAGGGTAGAACACGACCTTGAGATAGAAGGAGATGTCGAGGACGAAGCGTATATCAAGGCAGACGGCAACCTGAAGGTCCACGGCATCATCCGTTCCAATCTAACAAAAATAGAGGTAGGGGGAGACTTGAGATGTAATGCAATAGAATATGCCACCGTGCAGGTGCGGGGCGACATGGAGGTGGAAGACTATCTCCTCGACGCCAAATGTGACGTTGGGGGACACGTCGGCGTCACCGATGGGAAAGGGACCATAGCAGGAGGCAAGATAACCTTGGGCCGTTCCCTCGTGGCAAAGATCCTTGGCAGCACTGCCTACGTCCAGACCGAGATAGCCGCCGGCTACGACCCGGAGATCCTCAAGCTGCACGAAACCGCCACCAAAGAGATAGAGGAGCTGACCGAGAAACAGAAACAGGTTGGAGACCTCCTCTTAAAGATGGCGCTGGCTGCAAAAAAAGGGGGGCTTGACAAAAAAAAGGGGGCTATACGGAAAAAGCTGAAACTCGCCTGGCAGAGCATAGACGTGATGTTGAAACAGAAGCGGCAGTTCATAGAAAAGCTGGAGGCCCAACTGGGACAAATGGAATGCTCGTACGTCTCGGCACTGGAAGCCGCCTATCCCAACGTCACTATCTCCATTGCAGGAGCCTCCTTCGTAGTCAAGGAGGAGATGCATGGAGTGAAGTTCCACTTCCACTCTGGTTCAATAGCCATATCCAGGCTGAAGCAGGAGTGAACCTTACCACATCCTGTGCCGCACTCGATGAGCGGCAGTTCATAAAGTGCCGTCCCTCTTCCTCTGCGCCATTTTCCAGAGAAAAATTCTTGGCAAATATAGCGCTTTGTGATACATGAAATATGTCCGAAACGGGGATTCCGTTTTACCTGAATCCCGCTTTTACAGGGCGGGCAGGAGAGGCCATTCCCCCGCGACACTGAATGGCCCTTCACAAAGAAAAAAATCACAAGGAGGAGACAGCCCATGGCAGTTTACGTACTGGGGCACAAGAGCCCCGACACTGATTCAGTCACCGCTGCGATTGCCTTTGCCGAGCTGCAGAAGATGCTCGGCGTGGATGCGGTTCCCTGCCGCCAGGGAGACCTCAATCCCGAAACCAAGGTGGTCCTCGAAAAGTTCGGTTTCGCTGAACCCGAACTGAAGACCGACGTCTCCGGCGACCAGTACATGCTGGTGGACCACAGCGACATCAAGCAGGCACCCGACAACTGGGACAAGGGCGAGCTTCTGGCGGTGGTGGATCACCACAAGATCGGCGACATCACCACGCCCAACCCCATACTCTTCTGCGCCATGCCTGTGGGGTGCACCGGGACCGTCCTCTACACCCTCTACAAGGACGTCTACAAGAAGGAGATCCCGGCGAACGTGGCTGGCCTCATGCTGTCTGCCATCCTCAGCGACACAGTCCTCTTCAAGTCTGCCACCTGCACCGACGCAGACAAGGCGGCCGCAGAGGCCCTGGCCAAGATAGCCGGCGTAGCCGACATGATGGAGTGGGGTATGGAGATGGCCAAGGCCAAGAGCGCCGTGGATGGCGTAGCCCCCAAGGACCTGGTCTTCCGCGACTACAAGGACTTCAACATGAGCGGCAAGAACGTGGGCATCGGACAGCTCGAGCTGGTATCCCTGGACCTCGTGGAAAAAATCAAGGACGACCTCTATGCCGAGCTCGAGAAGGTCAAGGCCGACGGACGTCACAGCGTCTTCCTCATGCTCACCGACATCATGAAGGAGGGCACCGAGCTCCTGGCCGTAACCGACGATCCCTCTGTGGTGGAGAAGGCCTTCGGCAAGAAGCTCGAGGGCAAGTCTGTCTGGCTTCCTGGCGTCATGAGCCGCAAGAAGCAGATGGTTCCACCGCTGGAAAAGGCCTTCGCCGGCTAAGAAGCGGCATTCTGGTATCTTTAAGGCCGGGGGGTCCCCCGGCCTTTTTATTACCACGTCCTTGACTCTCCAGGACTGGGATATATCTTGCCTTGACCGCTGTAGCCAGCGGACCAACAACACTTAGGAGCGGTGATATGAAACCTGAGATAGAAGAGATATTCATAGACGGGCAATTCCAGTTCATGGAAGAGGAGTTCGAGGCATCCATCGAGACCTTCACCAGGGTCATAGAGGCCGATCCGTCATGCGGTAAGGCCTACCAGGCGCGCGCTGTCGCCAAGCTCAGAATCGGCGACAAGGAGGGCGCCATCCAAGACATAGACAAGGCCATCTCATGCGATCCCTCCAACGCCCGCTTCCACTACCACAAGGGGGCGATCCTGCTGCAGCAGGAGCTGCTCGACGAGGCGGTGGAGAGCCTCTCCAAGGCCATCGACCTCGACCCGACCCATGCCCCATCATATTTGCTCCGGGGCCAAGTCTTCGAAAAGATGGGCGACGAGGAGAGCGCCTCCGCGGACCTGAGCAAGGCCATGTCCCTGGGCAAAGAGCAGACCAGGATGGCCAAGATAGTGGACTTCTAAGTCCCCTCTGGATCAGAAGGTGTAACTCACGGTCACGAACAGAGAGAATGGTGTGCCCTTGATGGACGAGTAGGTCCCAGGGACCTTGTATCTCCTGTCGAAGAGGTTCTTCACGCTGACCTGTATGTCCAGGCCGGGAAGTATCACTCCGCTCTGGGTGAATGCGGCGTCCACGAGCCAGAGAGGGGGATAGGAGGCCTTCTCTTCGCCCTGGCCGAAATAGACGGAATAGGCCGACTCGTACCTGCCCTTGAGGGTCAACCGCCCCTTCTCCCACGGTGTGTACCGCAGCTCCGCGCTCATGACGTTGGCCGGACCGGTGTCGAACGGGGTGGACCAGGAGTTGTAGTGGGGGATCATGGTCCCGTCCGGCCTTATGATGACGAAGTCCAGCACCTTGTACCGTTCCCGGTCGCCGTACTGTGAAAAGGCAGCGGCCTGAAAGGAGAGGCCCAGAGAACGGGTGAGCTGTGCGGATATCTCGGCCTCCATGCCGTATATGTCTTCGCTTCCCGCCTTGGACAGGCCGCCATAGGGGTCCTCGAGCGTATGCCGCCTCAGCTTGTTCCAGAACAGCGTCAAATCCGCGGATAGGCGATGGCTGGGGCTCCACAACAGATTAAAAGAGAGGTTCTGTACCATCTCAGGGTCCAGGTCGGAGGTGCCGACCAGTTGCTGGTTGTATGGCGTCCGGAAGGCGGAACCGTAGATGAACTTGCAAAGCAGGGCGCTGGAATAGTGCCAGCCAATGCCCACGTTGTGGGTCAAGGTGGCGCTGTACTGGTCGTGGTCGTCCAGCCTGATCCCGGCCCATGCGTCGAAGCGGCCGATCTTGTGGCGCACCTGCGTGAACAGCGACCAGAGGGATGAGTCGATGTTCTCCTGGGTTATGTGGGGTATGAACAGGGTGTTGTCGGGCTGAAGGAAATCGGGCAGGAACCCCTTGGATACCACCGCCCCCGTGGTCCTGGTATGCTTGTAAGATGCGCCAAGCGTCAACAATCCCTGGTTCCTGTTGAACTCCAGGTC
The DNA here is from genome assembly GCA_015491585.1 of Deltaproteobacteria bacterium. Classification (GTDB taxonomy): domain Bacteria; phylum Desulfobacterota; class Dissulfuribacteria; order Dissulfuribacterales; family S140-46; genus S140-46. The sequence goes on along the minus strand of WFVQ01000050.1, from coordinate 11,034 downwards.
CAATAGAAGCTCACCGTAGTAGATCTTGCTTTTCTGGGAGTGGGAGATGTCTATCTCCTGCTCGTCCATGTCCAGTTCATTGTAGTAGGTGTTCAGGCGGAGCTGAGAACCCTCCATCCGCTTCTTCAACTGCATCCTCAGGAACCTGAACGGCGCCTCCCTCTCTCCGGACCAGCTCAGGGAGTCATCGGTCTCGGAAAGGACATAGCGGCGCCTGTTCTCGGACCAGCGGCCCGAGATGCGCAGCCAGTCCTGCCACGAGAAGTTGACTACCGCATCCAGGTAGGAGGAATCGTCCAGGTGCTCGCTACCTAAGCGCTCCTCGGGCGGAACCGGATCGTCGCCGCCTCCTCCGAAGCGGACCACGTTGTAAGAGTCCTCCCAGGTCCCAGTCCTGGAGGCAGACAGCCCCAGGTAGATGTTCCAGATTCCCGTGTCCTCTCCCCATCCCAGCGAGGCCTGCTGCTCTCCCCAGGGGCCGCCGGCCCTGCTGCTGACCCTCCATCCCCGGTGCCTACTCCCCGCCTTGGGCACGATGTTCACTATGGCGGCAAAGGCATCGGCGCCCCACAGGACCGAACCCGGCCCCCGCACCACCTCGATGCGCTCCACGTTGTCCAGGGAGAGATCCTCGTCCAAGGGGTGGATGTTCTTGCTGTTCTCGGCGTTCAAAGGCACGGTGTCATAGAGGAGCAGCATCCCCTCGGAGATACCTCGCACATAAGGCTGGCTACCCCACTCCCGCTGGGCCATATGGAAACCGGGCACCAGAGCCAGGGCCTCAGCCACGGTGCGTATCCCCAGCTCCCTGAGCCGCTCGCCGGTTATGACCGTGGCAATGGCCGGAGCGGTCCGCGCCGACTCCAGCCTCCGTGAGGCGATGGTGACCATGGGTTCATCTTCACCCACGAAGAACGCCGCCGTGTCGGCAAGCGCAACAGCACAAACGGGCACCAGGGACCAGCTGGCAAAGAGAAAGGCCGCGGCCACGACACGCGGCAGCCACCATCCCGACGTCCGTTGTAAAAGCGACCTAAGATACACCACCGCCCGCTACTCCTCGAGCTGCTTGAGCCGGGTCCTGAACTTGGACCTGGTGAGGCGCAGCAGCCTGGCCGCTGCGCTCTGGTTGTGATTGGTCATTTCCAGCGCCTGCCTTATGAGATTCTTCTCCAGCTCCTCCAGGGAGAGGCCATCTGGAGGCAGCCGCCACTCCGTACCTTCCACGGCATGGGGCTTCAAAAAGGAAAAGTGCTCCGCGGTTATCACCTCGTCTCCAGCCAAGATCACCGCCCGCTCCACTGCATTGGCCAACTCACGCACATTCCCTGGCCAGGCATGGTCGAGGAGAACCCGCTTGGCCCCTTGGGTGAACAGCTCGCCACTCTCCTCCCTCTCCCTGAAACGCCTGACAAAGTGCTCTGCCAGAGGGATGATGTCCTCCTTCCGTTCCCTGAGCGGCGGGATGTGAATGGGAAAGACATTTATACGGTAATAGAGGTCGGAACGGAACTCCCCCTTTTCAACCAGTTCCTCTATATCCCTGTTGGTGGCGCATAGCACCCTTACATCCACCGATATGGTGGCGTTGCCGCCCACCCGCTGTATCGCCCTCTCCTGAAGCGCCCTGAGGAGCTTGGCCTGGATCTCCAGGGGCAGATCGCCGATCTCGTCCAGGAACAGCGTTCCGCCCGAGGCGTACTCGAATACCCCTTCCTTCCTCCTGTCAGCCCCGGTGAACGCCCCCTTCTCGTGGCCGAAGAGTATGCTTTCCACCAGGTTCGGCGCCATAGCGGCGCAGTTTACCGCCACGAAGCGGTGACCACAACGGGGGCTGTTGTCGTGAATATACTTCGCTATCACCTCTTTGCCTGTACCGGATTCGCCGGTAATCAGAACCGTGGTGCCACTCTTCCGCGCCACCCGCCCAGCCAAGTCCAGGACGCGGCGCATGGCACCGGAGGCGCACACGATCTCGCCGTCCTTGGAGATCCTGGTGAGCTGCTCCCTGAGCTCCCGGTTCTCTTTCATTATCTTGGATACTCCAAGCACCCGCTGGACCGTGAGTATCAGTCTCTGCTCCTCAAAAGGCTTGGTGAGATAATCGGCCGCCCCATGCCTCATTGCCTCTACAGCCGACTCTATGGTGGCGAAGGCGGTTATGAAAACCACCGGCAGGGGAATATCCATGGCCTGTATGCGCCTCAAGAGCTCTATGCCGTCCATCTCCGGCATCCTTATGTCTGCTATGACCAGATCCAGGGGCAACTCCTCGATCCTCTCCAGGGCCTCAGCCCCGTTTGATGCCTCCTCAACGGAATGGCCCTGCATCTCCAGCATTATCTTCAAAATATGGCGCATCTTCACCTCGTCATCCACCACCAGAATAGACGCCATGAGCTATTCACCCTCCGATCGGTCAATCTGTTCGAGTATTATTGTGCACCGCATGCCGCCTTCCTGGACGCGTTGAAGGGAGACATGACCCCTGTGCTGGGATATGGTCCGCCTCACCATCGCCAGCCCCAGGCCCGTACCAGACGCCTTGCTGGTGAAAAAGGGCTCGAAGGCCCTGGCCATGACCTCCTCGTCCATGCCCGGCCCATCGTCTGTGATCCTCACCACCACGTTGTCATCCTCCAGGAAGCTCTCCACCATCACCTTTCCCCCGGGTTCAACCGCCTCACATGCATTCTTGACCACGTTCAGAAACGCCTGGGTGAGTAGATCCCGGTCCGCCCGGACCCACAGCTCTCCATCCGAGAGCCTTCGCAATATCCGCACATCCTTGCCGCACCATTCCAGGTCAAGCTTGTCCAGGAGGCCGCAGAGCAGGGAGTTCACGTCAACCTCGGTGAACTCCGGCCTCTTTGGCCTGGAGAAATCGAGAAAATTGTGGATCAGGCGGTTGAGACGGTCGATCTCCTCTTCCACGTAATGGATCATGGTCTCCCTGGTCGAGGGCTCCACGTCCCGCTTCTTCAGTATCTCCAACGATCCCCTTATTATTCCGAGGGGATTCTTGATCTCGTGGGCAACCGACATGGCGAAGCGCCCCATCTCCGCCATCGACCGCTGTTCCATAAGGTCCTGATAGGTCTCCTCCAGCCTCCTCCGCCCCTCTGCTATGGCGGTGGTCATGTGGTTGAAGGCCTTGGCCAGCTCTCTGGTCTCTGGCAGGAATCCTCCCTGGACCCGGATGCCGAAATCGCCGCCTGCCACAGACGCCGCCGCCCTTGCAAGCTCCTTTAGCGGGCTGGTGAGACGCCGCGCAAACACCGTGAACGAGGCGGCCGCGACCAGACTGAGCAGCACCGCGGTTATGAGGAAGTTTACATAGACCCTGTGGGTCAACCCTTCTATCCCGGCAGTGGAGTAATATAGCCGCACATATCCCAGCACCCCCTCGCCCTCCTTGGAATTTAGAAAGACCTCCTCTTCTTCCTGGCGGTGCAGCACCACCGGCGAGGATACCTCCATCAAGCCCCCTCCCCCGTCTCCAACGGAGACTATGGGCCTCCCCTTTACGTCCTCGATGGTCACCTTGACCACGTCCGGCTCCGACAGGAGGTTGCCAGCAAGCCTGCCCAGGCCCTCCTGGTCGGAGAGCAGCAACCCCACCTCGGCATTGAGAGCGAGGTATCTCGCAAGAAACTCCATCCTCTGCTGGAACCTCTCCATCAGAAACCGTTCGCTCATCCTGGCGCTTATGAGGCCCAGGGTGGCGGTGGTCGTGGCCACCAGGACCAGGACTCCCATCACAAGGCGGCTATGGAAAGAGGGGGCTTCCACTATCTATCCCTCCTTCCGCCCACTATCTTCCAGGCCTTCTCGTTCCATTCAACCCGGTAGGGTGGAGGCCCAAGGGGGCAACCACCGCCCGAGAGCAGGCTCCGCACCAGGTCCGCGCCGCGCTGGCCCACCGCCTCGTAGTCCACGGTAAAGCTCATCACCGCGCCGCGCTCCATGAAGAAGTGGTTGTAACCCACAGACGCCACCCCGTGGATCAGGGCCGTCTTTACCAAATAGGAGACCACCGCCTCGGATATGACCGTGGAATCCGGTATGAACCACAAGACGTCCAGGGAGGGAAGGCTGGCCTCGAACACCCTTCTCACCTCGCTCCTCGAGCGTACCGGCATTGGCACCAGCACAAGCCCTTCATTGGATGCCAGGGAAGCCGCCCCCTCTATGAACCGTCCGTTTTCTGCAGGGGAGAAGAGGACCCCGATCCGTGCGCCCTCTCCAAACCGCCTGGCCATCTCGCTGAACTGGACTGGAGGAGGCACCCTCAGGTCTATGCCGCAGAGGCCGGACATGTCCAGCAAGGAGGCCGGTTCCAGTATCATCAGCAGCACGGCCCTCGACGGCGGAACAATCCGGTCGCGCACGAGCCGCGCCGCCTCCGGTCCGATGCACACCACCACCCGCGCTCCGCCGGATGCCAGTTTGTGGGCCACCAGCCGGTAGTTCCCTTTCAGATAGAGGACCTCCAGCGGCACATCCAGGCCGTCACGAAGGCCGTTCAAGGCCATTATGTAGGGCCTGATCTCCGAGGAGACCACCACTGCCACCTCCTCTGCGTTGGAGGAGAGCGGGCCTCCCAGCACCACCAGGAGCACCGGCCATAAAGATAAGAAACGGGGCATCAGAGCCACTATCCTATCCATTCCCGCCCCGCCTTATGGTATTGAGCACGTGCCTGCAAAACCCCCTGATGAACTTCACCTCTCTGGCCCTTAACCTGTGGCCTCCCAGGATCTGGCGCATCTTCAGGCGCCAGTAATCATTGTAGCCCGCGTCGTTCAGCCCGACTGCATCGAACAGCTCTTCGAGGTGGCCGAACATGGCCTCCCGCTCCCGCGCCGTCGCCAACCTGGGGACGTGGACCTCCACCTCTCCGCCGTGGGCCAGAAAGATCTCATAACATAATATCATGACGCTCTGGGCCAGGTTAATGGACGAGAACTCCGCTGTAGGAATGGTGACCACCTCGTGACAAAACCTGAGATCCCAATTGGAGAGGCCGAACTTCTCCGACCCGAAGAGCAGCGCCACCCTGTTCTCCTTGGTTATAGAAGGGAGCATGCCTGCCAGGGAGCGCGGGGTGTGTGTAGGCCTCCTCATCCTGCCTGTTCGGGCCGTGGTGCCAACAACGAATGAGGTGTCTGCAACGGCCTCGTCCAAGGAGGAGAAGACCTCCAGGGACTCCGCCACGTCTGCGGCCTCGTGGGTGGCCATCTTCAATACCTTCTCCATATCCAGATTGACCGGCCGCACCACCCTGAGACAAGGGACTCCCATGTTCTTGCAGCACCGAGCCGCCGCCCCTATGTTTTCAGGATAGCGGGGCTCGTTCAAGATCACCACGACATTGGCCATCCCCGGCCCTGGGCCATCACCTCTTGCAGCCACTCCCCCCTCTCCGCTTTGTCACGAGATCACGAACCCGGCGTAGCCCACGACCTGATCGAAGTCTCCGGACACCTCGCCGCTCGTGGCATATCTCACCAGGGTGGCCGTCCTGGCGCCAAGTTCCCTGGCCGCTGCCAGCACAACGGTGGTGGGGATGACACCGCACATGGAGATGGAATTGGCCCTCACCACTTCATACAAACCTTTAGGGTCCAGCGCCTCTATCTTCTCCAGGGCCAAGCGATCCTTTGCCCTGGCTTGAGCGTCGGGCTCGTAATGGGTCATATCGGTACTGGCCACCAGCAGGGTATCACCTACGGAACGCCCAACGGCCCTCGCCACCGCCCCCCCGAGCTCAAGGCACTCCTCCACGGTGAGATACTGGAGACATATGGGCACCAGTTTGAACTCCTCTCCAGCAGCCTGAAGAAAAGGCACCTGGACTTCGAGGGAGTGCTCGTAGGCGTGGGCCTGGACATCGGATTCCAGTAGGCCGGACTCCTCCATGAGCAGAGATGCAAACTCTGCGTCCAGCTCCACTCTCCCCAGCGGCGTCTCCCATGCCCCGTGGGGCATCACGGCTGCCCTGGCCCCATAGCCTGTGTGGTTGGGCCCCATGACAACCACTCTGGAAGGCACGTTCACCTGGCTGAACACCGCACCGGCAACGTGGCCTGAAAAGATGTAGCCTGCATGGGGGGAAACGACGGCGATGGCATCGCTCCGCCGCCCTCCCCTCGGCATCAACTTGGCGACCTCGGCCTCCAGAACACCCGCTTCTCCTGGATAGAACCTTCCGGCAACCACCGGCCTGCGAAGAATAGTCATGAGACACCCCCTTGCCATCCAGGCCTTTCCTGTCCTCTATCATCCCCACATATGCTGAATACCGCCAACCAGGGATGAAAGCAAGCGCGCACCTATACGGCGCTGCAATACCTTCCCCCTTTCTACAGCGCTGGGGGGCACCAAATATAGGGCTTGATCATCAAAATGGTGGTATTCTCTCATCATGTCAACTCTGAGAGTGATACGTGACACAACATTAGAAAGACTCGTCTCCATGTATCGCACCAGGGATCTGGCACTCCTGTCCAGGGGCGGAGAACAGGCCACCGGACAAATGGCCATGAGGACCAGGCAGGACCTCGGCACCGAGGTCTTCAGGGCGCATGGTTGCTCCAGGCTCTTTCCAGTCCTGAAAAGGAAGTTGAGCGAGGCGGCCGGTAAGGGGGTGCCTCCACCCTCCCTGGTCATCTGGTCCACCAGCCTGACAGCGGCAAAAGGCCGCTTCGACCGCAGATGGTACGCCCCGGAGGGGGGTATCTATCTCTCGTTCTCCATATTCCCCAGGCTCGAGAGGGAACGATGGGGATGGTACACCATCGCTGCAGGAGTCTCAGTGGCGCAGGTGCTGCGGGAATGGGGGGCACCTGTGACCTTGAGATGGATCAACGATGTCCTGTTCAAAGGCAGGAAGCTGTGCGGCGTGCTCGCGGAGACCGTCCGTGCAGGAGAGAGCGAGTATCTGCTCCACGGCATGGGGGTGAACGTAAACATCACCGGGTTCCCACCCGGACTGGAGGCGACCTCCCTGGAGCTCGAAACAGGAGAGAAATGGCCGGTGCCGCCATTAGCCGCCCACATGATCGCCAGGCTGGGGCTCAACCTCGGGCTGCTTGAAATCTGGGAGGTACAATACATCCAGGCAGAGATAGAGGGGAAGAAACTCCCCAATCCGATCATGGACGCCTGGAAGGCCCTTACCTGCACCCTTGGGAGGGAGGTCCAGTACGGCCGGGACATTGAGGCAGGCGTCGAGTTCACGGGAAAGGCAGTGGACTTCGCAGAGGACGGCTCAATACTCATTCAGGACAACAGCGGCCGCACAGCCAGTTTCAACTGCGGCGAGGTGCGCTATCTCCCGCAGAAGACGCCTGCAGATATCCCTCTATAAACTCGTCGATGTCTCCGTCGAGCACATCCTTAACATTGCCCTTCTCTATGCCGCTTCGGTGGTCCTTGACCAGTTGGTACGGCTGTAGGACGTAGGAGCGGATCTGGCTCCCCCAGGCTATCTCCTTCTTGTCGCCGTGGAGCTTCTGCTTCTCCTCCTCGCGCTTAGCCAGCTCCCGCTCATACAGCCTTGCCTTGAGGATCTTCATGGCAATGGCGCGGTTCTTGTGCTGTGACCGCTCGTTCTGACACTGGACCACTATACCAGTGGGCAGGTGGGTGATCCTAACCGCTGAACTGGTCTTGTTTACGTGCTGTCCGCCTGCGCCGCTGGCCCGGTAGGTATCCACCCTGATATCCTTCTCGTTTATCTCGATGTCGATGGTCTCGTCCAGCTCCGGTGCCACGAATACCGATGCAAAAGAGGTGTGCCTCCTGCCCGAAGCGTCGAACGGCGAGATCCTAACCAACCTGTGGACCCCGGCCTCTGCCTTGAGATAACCGTATGCATACGGCCCTTTTACCAGAAAGGTAGCCCCTTTGATGCCGGCCTCTTCGCCTGGAACCAGGTCCAGCATGGAGACCGAAAAGTTCTTCTTCTCGCACCACCGGAGATACATGCGCAAAAGCATATCGGCCCAATCCTGGGCCTCGGTGCCCCCTGCTCCGGCGTGTATGGTTACTATGGCGTTGTTCTGATCGTGAGGGCCCGAGAGAAGCCGTGCCAGCTCGGTGCGCCTCACCTTTGCAGCCAGCGACTCAAGCCCGTCCAACACCTCTGATATGGCGTCGTCATCCTCCTCTTCCTGCCCCATCTCGAGGAGGACTTCCAGGTCTTCCGACTCCTGCTCGAGCTGATCGATCTGCTCCAATTGGTCCAAGATAAAGGAACGTTCCTGGAGGACCTCCGTGGAGCCGGGCTCGTCCCAGAAGCCGGGTTTCAGCATCTCCTGCTCAATGGCGTCGAGCCGCGATTTCAACCCGGCCTCTTCAAAGATACCTCCGGAGAAACTCGATCCTCTTCTTGAGTTCGTCGAGCCGGGACTTCACCTCCTGTACGTTGAGCGCCATCTCTCCCTTGGCAATCCCCATGACAAAAAACCTCCAGTTTCTTAATGATACAATCCCCTTATTCTTTCACCCGCTGTCCCTTTGTCAACAGCAGCGATATCAGACAAGATACCATCAACACCACGACAAGGGCAATCACACCGCCGGTTCCCCATACCATGAAAGGGGTCTTGAAGGAATTGAGGGAAACGACCGAATAGAAAGCGGCCCTCTCCTCCAACAAGGCCATCTTGTACCGCTGGCCCCAGGGTGAGACTATGGAGCTGATTCCTGTATTGGCGGCCCTAACGGTCCAGCGTCCTGTCTCCACTGCCCTGAGCACGGCTATGGCTTCATGCTGATATGGGGCCTCGGTATGGCCGAACCAGGCATCATTGGTGATGACCGCCAGCAGATTGGCGCCGTTTCTCACCTCTTCCCTGGCCAGCCACGGGAATATGCTCTCAAAGCAGATGAGAACCCCTATCCTGAACGGCCCCTCTTCCAGGGGAAGGCCGCTATCGCCTGGAGTGTAGTCACCTACAGATTCCACATATCTCTGGACCATATCACTCAGAGGCCCCAGAGGCACGTACTCCCCGAAAGGAACCAAATGGCGTTTGTCGTACCACCCCAGCACCTTCCCTTCTTGGCCCAATAGATATGCCCGGTTCCTGTACCTGGTGCGCCCGCCCTCTGGCCCAGGGACAAATGCCGGGCTGCCCAGCAGAAGCAGCCCACCTGCCTCCCTGGCGATTCCCCGCACCTCCTGTTGCAGCTCTCCCTGGGCCTGGAAATAGAAGGGTGTGGCGGTCTCCGGCCACACAAACAGCGCTGGCGCGGACGAATAGCGTGCATGCACCCTACTGGCTATGCCAAGGGTCAAATCCCTGTAAAGCCTGACCGTGGATGCCTGAAATTGCGGATCCCACTTGAGATCCTGCGGGATGGAAGGCTGTATCACCGCTGCGACCGCCTTGGGGCTGGAAGATTCCAGGGTCCTGAGGTGCCCGATCCTGTAGGATCCAAAACCCGCCACACCCACTACGATCCCCAGTGCTACGGCCAGTGCCCCCCATCTGCCGCCGCTTTCAGCCTGGGACTTGAAAAGGAGGAGTGAGACCAGTATGACCATCCATCCGAGGCCAAAAACCCCCACCACTGACGCCGGCTGTAGCATCATCGGCCACCAATGGAGCGAATAGGCCATCAGGCCCCAAGGCAACCCTGTGAAGAGCCAGGAGCGCAGCCATTCCAGGATGGTCCACCAGCAGGCTGCAGCTATTACACCTCTCCATGTAACGAGCCCTGGACCGATCCAGGCACACCCGGCCGCCCAAGCAGAGAGATATGCCGCCATATAGAGCGAGAGCAGGGCCACAACAGGAACGGCCGGTCCGATTCCAAAGCCCCCGAACCGTCCCACTGTGGGGATCAGCCACCAGAAAAGCAGCCCAAAAAACACCAGGCCAGCCAGATACCCCTGCCTCGCGCCGGCCCTCCAGCCGAGGCCGCGCAGGGACCACAACAAGGGGAGAGGGGCAAAAGGGGCTATGAAACCGGCCTCGATTGGCAAAAAAAGCAGATAGAGCAGGACTCCAGTAGCTACCGAGCCGACCCACCTTGGGGGAGCCGTTCCCAGCCTAACCATCTATCTGCATATAAGGACGTCACCTGACGTCTCCAGCCTGTTCTTTCACCCGTGGGTGTCATAGGAGAAGAGGATCTGCCGTTCAACGGGTATCCGTTCGTCAGGCAGCCGCGGAGGAGGCCACTGGCCGGTGAGTTCCAGCAACTCGCTTCTGGTGGGAATGGAGTCCCATCCATAGGCCACCGCCTTCTTCCTTCTCACGTCCAGGAGCGCAGCATCAATGAGGTTGGCCTGAACTGCCCAAGGCACTATGTGGCCTGGCTCCAAGAGTCTGGCCGCCGCCACCGTGCCCGCCTCCCTGGTGACCACCGATCCAGGCCCCCCGCGGAGAATCATGAGAGTCCGGCCATCTACGACTATGGACAAGTCCACTATGCTTATGGCCTTGACCCCCTTGATCTCCATGAATATCTCCCTGTCCAGCACGAAATCGCCGATCCTGTACCCCTTCTCTTCAACCAGGAAACGGGCCAGTTTCTGCCTGATTCTCTCGCGGTCTGTGTCCAGGACCAATTTCCCTGTGATGAAGCAGGGCACCTTGGCGAACGACGGTGGTTTGCAGCCAGCCATTATCTACTCCTCGCAACATGAGGCGTGCAAAAGCGCGCCTTGCGTCCAGTCCTCTCTTCCAAAGAGCTGCCAGGACCGTAGCACGCTGATCATATAACACTGCCGTCCAAAAGAAAAGAGGCGGGCCATTGGGCCCGCCTCCTGTTATCATCCGCTGTTTATGGTGTCTATTTCAGATAGGCACCATAGAGGGCCGTCAGACCAGGACCGAGGTCTGCATTACCTTCGTCCACTGCCACGTACTCGCCGGAGCCCTTGACCTTGGCGATCACATAGGCGCCGGTGTAGCCCAGAATGGCCGCATCGGAATCGAGCCTGTAGGCGTAGTCTCCAGGGGCCTTCTTCCAGATCTTGGGAGCCGCCCCGGTGAAGGGGAGCTTGATGATCAGGGT
>WFVQ01000049.1 GCA_015491585.1 Deltaproteobacteria bacterium | reverse complement strand
TGGTCAATGTGACCTATCGTCCCCACGTTTACATGTGGCTTCGTACGCTCAAACTTCTCCTTGCTCATGACTCAGACTCCTTTTCTATTTTTAGGTGCGGAGCAGGTTCCACACCAAGGTTACGTCTTATCAAATGGAGCCCACGACCGGGATTGAACCGGTGACCTCTTCCTTACCAAGGAAGTGCTCTACCGACTGAGCTACGTGGGCGCGCTCGCGATGGAGCGGGAAACGGGACTCGAACCCGCAACCCTCGGCTTGGAAGGCCGATGCTCTAGCCAATTGAGCTATTCCCGCTTGGTGGAGAGGGGAGGATTCGAACCTCCGAAGGCTTCGCCAGCAGATTTACAGTCTGCCCCCTTTGGCCACTCGGGAACCTGTCCATTCTTCCGTGGAGCTGGCGATGGGACTCGAACCCGCAACCTGCTGATTACAAGTCAGCTGCTCTACCAATTGAGCTACGCCAGCCCGAACTGAATTGGAAATAATAGCGACTATTTCCGAAAACGCAAGAGATTTTTTCTCAAGCCCCAAAAAAAGTGCGGCCCATAGGGCCGCACCAGATTGCCCAAAATCACAACCTTTTCTCAGTGTTCAGCCACCTCGTCGGCCATAGGCTTCTCGAGGCCGAAGCCGGCCTTGCCGGCCCTGACATCCTCGGCCCAACGCTGGTGCACGTAAGCAGTAGTCCTGTAAAGGAGGTGTCCGAACTTCGTAAACGGCAGCGACAGGAAGAGCACCGCAACACAACCGAGATGCAGGACGTACACGGGATAGGCCAAAACCGCCACGTGCGCGAGCCGCAATATCTCGGCAAGAAGCCCGCTCACGCCCACCGCGAAGATCAGCCATATCAGGGTCCAGTCCTGGGCCGCGCTCTTTAGCACGCCCTCCTCGGTCTTCTGGCTGCGCATGGTCTTGAGCATCCAGATACCCACTATAAGCAGAAAGGCCCCGATATTGGCCAGGATCTTGATGGGGTTGTAGAGGGCCAACGGAGTCTCCAGAACGATGTCAGACCCAGAGAACCGCAGGATGTTGCCCACTATGTCCACCACGAACATCTCCACCGTGGTCACTATGAAAAGAGCTATGAACGCCCAGAGCACCCACTTATGCCCCCGAGTGCGCTCGGCGGTCTGGCCACACTTCTGGAACCGCTCGTGGGAGATGATCTCCTTGACAGCGGGCACCAGATACTTACTGATAAGGATCCCCAGAGACGGTGCCGGAGTTGTGCCGGTATAAGAAGTCGGCACTCCAGCCCCCCTGCTTATGTCATCCCAGAAGCGGGTGATCCCCTTGTAGCTGACAAAGGCCACGAATCCCACCAGCGGCAGGAATATAATGTCAATGGGAATGACGCTTATGAACTTATGGTATGCGATTTCCCCTTCAGGGATGGGGAAGGAGTGGTGAGTCACCGCGGCTGCCCAGAGCCCAGCCACCACCGTTATCACCACCATCGCTGCTATGATCGCTCCGACCACGCCCGCCGGCTTGCTAAGCATGTCGGCGAGAAAGCGTGGCTGGGAGTAATACCGGATAGCGTTGGACCTTATGGCGCCCAGGACGTCGCCGGGACGGGCGCCGCGGGGACAATACTTCGTACAGTCTCCGCACTGGTGACAAAGCCATACATCCGCATCACCCGCCACCTTGGAAGCAAGACCCCACTGTGCCCACAGCATCTCCTTCCTTGGGAAAGGACTCTCCTCGGTGGAGAGAGGACACACCACCGAGCACGTGGCACACTGGTAACACCTGTTGACCGTATCGCCTCCAGCGTCCATGACGCCCTTGACGAAGGCGATATCCGGCTGCAACTTCTTGGTTTCTGCCATATCCTTGACCTCCTACCAACCTTTGAATGGGTTCGGACCCAGTTCCAGTATCTCGTCCACGAAGGTGTTGATCACCTCTGGGACCTTATCATACTCATCTATGGCGATCTGGGCTAACTTGACCCTCTCGGGCTCCATGCCGAGGGAGTTAAGAGTCTCAGCCACGTTCTCCATTCTCCGGTTGGCAAGCTCGCTACCTTTCACAAAGTGACACTGATAATCCTCGCCGAACTTGCAGCCGAGGAGCAGCGCGCCGTCCATTCCGCTGGACATGGCATCCTTGATCCAGGCGACATTCACGGAACCGAGGCAGCGCACAGGGATGATCCTGACCAGCGGCGACCACCAGTAGTTCTTGGCAGCAGCCATGTCAAGGGCAGGATAGGCGTCGTTCTCGCAGGCGAAGACAACCATCCTCAGCTTGTCATCGTCGTCGTCCGGCACCTCTATGGCCTTGATCATGGAGCCTACCACATCGATGTTGTAATCCTTGAACCCTATGATCCTTTCAGGACAGGCGCCCATACAGGTACCACACCTGCGGCAGCGGGTGGGATTGGGCTTGGGTGTACCCTTCTCGTCGTCGTCAAGGGCGCCGAAGGGACACTCCTCGGTACACCGCTTACACTGGGTACAGCGCTGGAAGTAGAAGTCTGGATAGTCGAAATCCCAGGTGCGCGGATGGACAGCATGCCCGGACTCAGCGGCCTTGAGGCACTGGATGGCCTTCAGCGTGGCACCCGCGGCATCCTCCATCGCCTCTTCGATGGTCATGGAGCGGTGAACGCCGCCAGCCGCGTAGATGCCGGTCCGCCTGGTCTCGTAAGGAAAGCAGATGAAGTTGGAGTCGCAGTAGCCGCCGAAGAGATCCAAATCCCTGAAGGCAGGCCCCTGACGGTATGCGAGGTTGACCACCGCCTCGTCCCTGGTGGTCGGCACCATGCCAGTGGCCAGGACAACCATGTCCACGTCCACGGAGACGTCCTCGCCGAGGATGGTATTGGTGACGTTCACGGTCAGACCGCCGTCCCCGTTCTCTTTGACCTCGGTGACTGCCCCCTTCGCCAGGAATATGCCCGGATCGTCCTGAAGCCCTTTATAGAAGTACTCGTACTGGCCAGGTGTCCTCATGTGCTGGTAGAAAACATAGGCCTTGCCATCGTCGGGATTGTCCTCCCTGACATACTTAGCCTGCTTCAGGGCCACGAGGCTGGTGACTGCCGAGGCATACGGGAAGTCGGCGTCGTCCTCGGTGCCGCCGGGGCTCTGGATGAAGGCGACCGCCTTGACCTCCCTGCCGTCAGAGGGCCTCTTCAGCTTGCCCTGCTTGGCCAGCTCCTCGAACTGGACGTTGGTGACCACATTGGGATTGCCCCAGCCGAGATGGGGGAACTCGTCCTCCGCGGGGACATAGGGCTTCCAGCCCGATGCCACTACGACGGAGCCGAAGACCTCGGCATTGGGATCCTGCTCCATGTAATCCTTTCTGCCCTCGTTCTTCTCTTCATACTTCTTCTTCTGATCCTCGGCGGAGAGCTCGTTTCCGTTCTCGTCCAGCTTCTCCTCGTCGGTCAGAGGAACCGGGGCGTCCCACTCGCTCTTGGTCCCAGCCTCTTTGAAGCTGACACGGTACTCACCAGGAACGTTCGCGATCCTGGCCACCTCGGTATTGAGCCTGACCTCAATCTTGTCGTTGGCCTGCACCTTGTTGATGAGGTCATCCACCACCGGGTCTATGAGCGAATCGTACTTGGGACCAACCGGGATCTGCTTACGCATCTTTGCAGCGAACCCGCCGAGCTGCCCCTCACGCTCCACGATGGTCGCCTCATAACCGGCCTCGGCAGCCTCAAGGGCCGCGGTCATGCCAGTAATACCGCCGCCGATGACAAGGATACGGTTGTTGATCTGCTCAGGGCGGTAGGGCTCGGGCATCTCCGCCTTTTCCAGCTTTGTCACCGCCATCCTGATGTAATCTTCCGCCAGCTCCTGAACATGCTCCTTCTTGGCGTCGGCATTCTCGTCGTCTTCAGCGATTGGATGGCTCCAGGCCACCAGCTCCCTGAACCCAACCTTCTCCAGATATACACCTGGGAAATCGAATTCCTTGTACTCATACCTTGGGGAGACTCCGGCAAGGACGATACCTTCGAGCCCCTCGGACTCCACGTCGGCCTTGACCATAGCCACACCGTCCGGGGAGTAGAGATTATCGTGACTCTTGGCCACGGCGACCCCCAGATCGCCGGTGGCAAGCTCAAGGAGCTTCTCTACGTCAACAGCCTCGCCGATTCCGTCACCAGTATATATATAAACTCCTATCTTCTTAGACATTAGCCTGCCCTCCTTACAACAGTCTGAACCGCCTTAAGCGCCGCGGCCGTGGCGCTCTGGGCCGACGAGACCACGTCCACCGGCCTCTTGGCACAGCCGCAGGGGATGATTCCTTCCTTGGGGACGACGAATCCATCCTCGTCGTAGTCGATCCCGGCGATCTTGACCTCTGCGCCGGTGGGCTGCATACCCGTGGCGAGCACCGCCAGGTCCACCTGCTGCTCCACCCTGCCGCCGCCGACGGTATCCTCGGCAACCAGGACCACGCTGCCGGGCTCCGAACCCGGCCTCACCTCGGCCACCTTGCCCTTTATAAAGTGGACCTTCTCGTCCTCCTTAACGGCCTTATAGAACTTCTCATACTTCCTACCCGGCGAGCGGATATCGATATAGAAGACATAGACCTCGGCCTCTGGCATCTGCTCGCGGATGTACCTGATCTGCTTCAGCGTGGCCATACAGCAGATGTACGAACAGTAGGGCAGGTGATTCTCGTCCCTCGAACCTGCACACTGAACAAAGCCAATGGTCTTGGGCTCTTCCTTGTCGGAGGGCCTTACGATCTTCCCCTCGGTGGGGCCGGAAGGCGACGCCATGCGCTCCACCATCATGTTGGTGACGACGTTGTCCACCTTGCCGAACCCAAGGTTGTCCATCCTGGTGGGATCATAGGGCTTCCAGCCGGTGGCCACGATCACTGCACCGACATTGAGCTCCACGGTCTCGGGCTGCTGGCTGAGATCCACCAACCCGGCCGGCATTGCGTCGGCTATGGCCTTGGCCTCATCGGTGCCTGCGATCTTGGGATCTATGACGCACTGATTAGGAAAGGCCATAGGATGGGCCAGGTAGATACCCTTCCTGGTATCCATGCCGAAGTTGAACTCGTTGGGGACTTCGGTAGTGGCAGCGGCCTGCCCCGGTTTACAGTTGGTACATGCAGGGGTGGTGTACTTGGGCTCCACCTTCACCTTCACGCTGTAGTCGCCTGGACCACCGCTGATGGACTCCACCGCGGCCCTGGTGTAGAAGGTTATCCTCGGATTGGTCCTTATGCGCTTGAAGTTGATCTCCAGACCGCAGGTGGGAGGGCACAGTTTGGGGAAGTACTTGTTCAACTGGGCGACCCGGCCGCCGAGGTAGTCCTCCCGCTCAACGATATATACGTCATGCCCCATTTCCGCGGCTTCCACTGCTGCGGTGATTCCCGCAAACCCGCCACCTATCACTAAGATGCTGTTACTCATGATTTTGCTCCCTTTCCTCCAGATAGGAAATTTTGGTCTTGCCTGTGCAAGGACCGCCACTCAGTTATGGCACCCTGCAGACAGGAACCATAGCTCAATGGCGGAAAGAAAAAAGAAGAAAAATCCAGGCGCCGACGCCGCGGCGCCTGGACACTCTTCAGATTATCGCCTCACTCCCTATTACTCGGGAATGATCTGGTGACAAGGCTTCTTCATCATCTCCCACTCACCCGTGGCGGGGTTGTACTTGGAGTTGACGAAGCACTTCCAGCCACCCTCCTCGAAGGTCCTGGAGTCGGCCTCCATGAAGTCACCGCGGTAGTAAAAACCGGGGTACCTGGACTCTTCGCGGAACTGGATGTGGCGGAGGTGATCCTCAACGCACCAGATCCTGTGGAGGTTCTCCCAAGCCCTGAGGAGCTCATGGAGACCACCAGCGGCCATCTTCTCAGAGTCCTCGCGGAGCCACTGGAGATGACGCATAGCGATGTCGAGCAGCTTACCGTTGGTCATGTAGTAGGGAGACCAACCTGCACCGTACTCGTCGGTGTACTTCATCAGCCTCTCCATCATGTGGCGCGGCTTGATGTAGTTGGGGTTGACCATCTCGTGGGTGGTCTTCTGGTAGTTCTCGTAGTAGACCACGACGGGCTTGTAGATCTCGGCCTTCAGCTCCTCAGCGGACTGAGAGATGGTCGGAGTGAAGTCGGCATTGTCGCGGACGTAACGAGCCATTGCCTTGGCAGCGATACGGCCTTCGGCATGGGACCCGGAGGAGAACTTGTGACCAGATGCGCCGACACCATCACCAGCGGTGAACAGGCCGTTCACGGTGGTCATGCGGTTGTAGCCCCACTTGTAGTCATCGGGCACCCAGTCCTCATTGGGACCGCTCACCCAGATACCGCAGCAGCCGGAGTGAGAACCGAGCATATAGGGCTCAGTGGGCATGATCTCGGAACCGACCTTCTCAGGCTCGATGTTCATGGAGGCCCAGAGACCGGCCTGGCCGACGGACATGTCAAGGAAGTCCTCCCAAGCCTCGGACTCCAGCTCCTTCCAGTACTTCTTGAGGGCCTTCTCGTCCATACCCTCGGCCCTCTTCTCCTCGAGGAAGGCGTTCAGAGCAGCGGCGGTGTCCATGTAGATGGGACCGCGGCCTTCCTTCATCTCGAAGAGCATCAGGTGGTTACGGAGACAGGTGGGGATGATCGGAGCGGTGCCATAGGGAGCGTACTTCTGCAGCTCCGCCTGGCAGGCCTCGCTCTTGAGATAGTGCTCGCCGTAACCGTTGGTGACGGTGGCCTTGAAGAGGAGGAACCACGCACCGACAGGGCCGTAACCGTCCTTGAAACGGGACGGGGTGAAGCGGTTCTCCATCATGGTCATCTCGGCACCGACCTGCATACACATGGTGTAGGTGGAACCAGCGTTCCAGACCGGGTACCAGGCGCGGCCCTTACCCTCGTCAGTGGAGCGCGGACGGAAGATGTTCACCGCGCCACCGCAGGCGACCAATATGGCCTTGGCCTTGAAGACGTGGACCTTGTTCTCACGAAGGCTGAAGCCAACGGCACCGGCAATCGTGTTCTCCTTGTTGGCGTCGAGAAGGAGCTTCACTATGAAGACACGCTCGAACAAGTCGTAGCCCTTCTCCTCGAGAGCGGCCTTGGCGGCCTCAGCCACGATGCACTTGTAGGACTCACCGTTGATCATGATCTGCCACTTACCGGTGCGGACGGGCTCGCCACCCTCGGTGAGCTTCTTGCCCTCGCTGCCCTTCTTCTTCCAGATGGGCAGGCCCCACTCCTCAAAGTGATGCACGGAGTCGTCGACGTGACGACCGAGGTCGAAGATCAGGTCCTCGCGGACGACGCCCATGAGGTCGTTCCTGACCATGCGGACGTAGTCGGCAGGGGTGTTCTCACCAATATAGGTGTTGATGGCGGAGAGACCCTGGGCCACAGCACCAGAGCGCTCCAGGGCGGCCTTGTCGATCAGGGCCACCTTGGCTCCGTCGGGCATCCACTTGCCGATCTCCCAAGCGGCGCCGCAGCAGGCCCTGTCTCTTATACACATCTCCGAGCCC
>WFVQ01000048.1 GCA_015491585.1 Deltaproteobacteria bacterium | reverse complement strand
TATAAGAGACAGCCATGGTGGGCTGCACCAGCATAGGCGCTGCGTTCCTGGTGGCTGCCATGTCGGTATGGCAGCTAATGGGCATGCCCGCTGGCGAGCGTCAGCTCCTCCAGGAACTCTGGACCTGGATGGCCGTTGGCTCCTTCAAGGTTGACATCGCCTTCTTGATCGACCAGTTGTCGGCCGTGATGATCCTGGTGGTCACCGGCGTCGGGTTCCTCATCCATGTGTACAGCACCGGCTACATGCACGACGACGAGTCGTACTGGCGCTATTTCGCCTATCTCAACATGTTCGTCTTCTTCATGACGCTGCTGGTCCTCGGCGCCAACTACCTGGTGATGTTCGTGGGCTGGGAGGGTGTCGGCCTGGCCTCCTACCTGCTCATAGGGTTCTGGTACCAGGGTAACGAGAACGCAGATGCCGGGAAGAAGGCGTTCATAGTCAACAGGATCGGCGATTTCGGCTTTGTGCTGGGAATGTTCCTGATGTTCCTCACCTTCGGCTCCCTCTCTTATCTCGATGTCTTTCCAAAGGCCGCCGAGATGTTCCACGAGGGCAGCCTTGCCCTGAACGCGCCGGTGGTGGTCGCCATGTGCCTGCTGCTCTTCGTCGGGGCCACAGGCAAGTCGGCCCAGATACCGCTGTATGTCTGGCTTCCGGATGCAATGGCAGGTCCCACTCCTGTCTCGGCACTCATTCACGCTGCAACTATGGTGACGGCCGGTGTATATATGGTGGCCCGGACCAACGTACTCTATACCCTGGCGCCCACTGCATCCCTGGTGGTGGCCCTGATAGCTGCGGCCACCGCGCTCTTTGCTGCGACCATCGGCATCCTGCAGAACGACATAAAGAAGGTGCTGGCATATTCGACGGTGAGCCAGTTGGGTTACATGTTCATAGGTGTGGGGGTGACCGCCTACTGGGCGGGAATCTTCCATCTGATGACCCACGCCTTCTTTAAGGCGTGCCTCTTCCTCTGCTCTGGGTCGGTGATCCACGCAATGGGGGGCGACCAGGACATGAGGCACATGGGCGGGCTGGCCAAGAAGATGCCCATAACCTATGCCACTATGCTGATAGCCACCCTGGCCATCGCCGGGATTCCGCCATTTGCCGGGTTCTTCAGCAAGGACGAGATCTTGTGGAAGGCCTTCACCTATCCCTATTATCCGGTCATGGGCAAGGTGATATGGTTCATGGGCACCTTGGGCGCGGGTATCACCGCCTTCTATATGTTCCGGCTCATACACCTCACCTTCCACGGCGAGTTCCGCGGCACCCAGGAGCAGGCGCACCACCTCCACGAGTCGCCGTGGGTGATGACGGTGCCCCTTGTGATCCTGGCGTTTCTCTCGGTGACCGGAGGCTGGCTCGGGATCTCCCCGCTCATCGGCCACATGCTGGGCCACGTCCCCAACCTCCTGGAGCATTTCCTCGATCCGGTGTTCGAGAGCTCCAACGAGATAATCGCCAAGGTCGCCGTGGCCCCGCACTACTCCCATGCGTTTGAGTGGGGCCTGATGACCCTATCGGTGGCGGTGGCGGCGGTAGGTATTGCGCTGGCATCCTGGATCTACGTGAAGAGGTTCCCGGAGCTGCCCAGGAAGCTAGCGGAGACCTATGCCATGCACTACAAGCTGGTTTACAACAAGTACTTCGTGGACGAGATCTACTTCCTCATATTCGTCTATCCCATCTACTACTTCTCCATCTTCCTGTGGAAGGTGGTGGACGCCTTTATGATAGACGGCATCTGTGTCAACGGGCCGGCGTGGCTGGCACAGAGGGGCTCCTATGCGGTGGGACGGCTGCAGAACGGCTATATACAGACATACGGCGCGTTCCTGCTCATGGGAGTGGTTGGTATCCTATGGTACTTCGTCGGGATAAGGTAAGCCCTCTCCGTTGGCGAGGCATGGAGCAACCGCAGGAAAAAAGAGTGAGAAGGTGTTGATATGCACGGGCCGATACTGACATACGTTACGTTTCTTCCCCTCCTGGGCGTGTTGCCCATACTGTTCATTCCCCAGAAGAGCGAGGAAGGGAAGGGGGTGATCAGGTGGATCGCCTTTGTCACTTCCATCCTGGTCTTTCTGGTGTCGCTGAGGCTGTACGCCGCATTCGACCCTGGCCAGGCCGGGTTCCAGTTCGTGGAACACAAGCCGTGGATAGAGAGCTTCGGGATCTCATACTTCCTCGGCATGGACGGGCTCTCATTCTGGCTCATCATGCTCACCACCTTCCTCACCCCGATAACCATACTCTCCACGTGGAGCGCGGTAACCAAGCGGGTCAAGGAGTTCATGGTGGCCATACTGGTGCTGGAGACCGCCATGCTTGGCACCTTCGTGGCCCTCGATCTCTTCCTCTTCTACGTCTTCTGGGAGCTGATGCTCATCCCCATGTACTTGATAATCGGCGTGTGGGGGGGAGAGAGGCGCATATACGCAGCGGTCAAGTTCTTCCTCTACACTGCGGTGGGTTCGCTCCTGATGCTGGTCTGCATAATTGGTCTGGTCTATTTCCACCGCGCCGAGACCGGCACTCTGACCTTCAACTTGCTCGAACTTTACGGGACCCATCTCCCACGTTTCTACGAGCTGGCCTTCTTTGCGGCCTTCGCCTTCGCGTTTGCCATAAAGGTCCCCATGTTTCCTCTGCACACATGGCTGCCCGACGCCCATGTCGAGGCGCCCACGGCCGGTTCCGTCATCCTCGCCGGCATACTCCTGAAGATGGGGACCTACGGATTCCTGAGGTTCGCCATGCCGCTCTTTCCTGAGGGGTCGGCCTTCTTCGCGCCGCTGATAATCACCCTCTCGGTGATCGGTATAATCTACGGGGCCCTGGTGGCAATGGTGCAGCCGGACATCAAGAAGCTGGTGGCCTACTCCTCGGTGTCCCACCTGGGATACTGCATGCTTGGCCTCTATGTCCTGAGCAGACAGGGCGTGGAGGGCTCCATCCTGCAGATGATAAACCACGGGATTTCCACAGGAGCCCTGTTCCTTCTGGTAGGTGTCATCTACGAGAGGCGCCACACCAGGCTCATCAAGGAGTACGGCGGAATAGCCCGGGTGATGCCGGCCTATGCCACCATCTTTCTGATCGTGACCCTGTCCTCCATTGGGTTTCCTACGACCAACGGCTTCATAGGGGAGTTCCTGATCCTCCTGGGCGCCTTCAAGGTCAACAAGGCGGCCGCGGTGCTGGCGGCCACGGGTGTCATCCTCGGGGCGGTTTACATGCTCTGGATGGTGCAGCGGGTCTTCTACGGAGAGGTCACCAATCCAAAGAACGAGTCGTTGAAAGACCTCACCTGCCGGGAGTTCCTCTACCTGCTGCCCCTGGTCGGCCTGATCTTCTGGATCGGGCTCTATCCCAACTTCTTCCTGGATAAGATGCACGTCTCGGTGGACAAGTTCATTCACCAGGTGAAGGTGGAGCAGGGCCCGGCCTATGCCGGCACCTGTCCGGCGGCCCGCCACTCAGGCGCTGCCGGGAGCGGTCATTCCATTGAGAAGAGCGGAGAGCTGGGAGAGTAGAGATGAACGGTTTCAGTTTCGACCTATACGAGTTGTGGCACATCGCGGGCGGCCAGTTGATCCTGCTCGGGGCGGGCCTGGTCCTCATATTCATGGACCTTTGGCTCATGGACAAGCCCGGTGAGAAGCGGGTCTCGTGGATGGGATGGGTATCCGCCCTGCTCATGCTGGCCACGCTGGGCCATGTGGTCTCCAAGGAGTGGAATCTCAATCAGCTTGTCTTCATGCACGTCTTCTCCATGGACAAGTTCTCCGCCTTCATCGTGGCGGTGGTACTGCTGTCCGGCGTCATGTCTGCGCTCCTGAGCATGGGCTATCTGAGGAACAACAACCTGAACCGGGGCGAGTTCTTCGTGCTCCTGGTGTTTGCGGTGTACGGCACCGTGGCGATGGTGCAGTCCGTGGACCTGCTCATGGCCTTCATCACCCTGGAGGTTATGTCCGTGGCGGTCTATGTGTTGGCGGCCTATCTCAAGCAGAGCAGGGAGTCCCAGGAGGGGGCGTTCAAGTATTTCCTGCTTGGCAGCTTCGGCTCGGCCTTCTTTCTCTTCGGTATGGCGCTTCTTTACGGGCTTTCAGGCACCGTAAACCTGACCAGGCTGGCGGTGGAGCTGTCCCACGGCCTGTTCGCCAACAAGATGGTCCTGGTGGCCCTTGCCATGATAATGGGAGGGCTTCTGTTCAAGATGGCCTTTGTCCCCTTCCATATGTGGACGCCTGACGTGTACGAGGGTGCCCCGTCCGTTGTGACCGGCTTCATGGCCACCGCTGTAAAGGCGGGCGCCTTCGGTATCTTCGTCAAGATACTGGCCGTTGCCTTCTCGCCCATGCTCAGCGCCAGCGATCAGCCGCAGTTCTACATGACCGCGCACTTGGCGGTACTGGGCCAGTACTGGAAGCCGGTGCTCTGGTGGCTCTCCCTGTTGACCATGTTCTTCGGAAATCTTCTTGCCATCAACCAGACCAACGTCAAGCGGATGCTTGCCTACTCCTCCATAGCCCACGCCGGCTACATGGGCCTTGGCATTATGGCTGCGAGCGACCTTGGGCGTTCCGGCGTCCTCTTCTATCTGCTGGCCTACACCCTGATGAACGTGGGCGCGTTCGGGGCGGTCTATCTCCTCGACGGGGAGGAGAGGAGGGCCCAGACCCTGGACGACTACCGCGGCCTGGGCTACAAGGCCCCGGCCCTGGCCTTCTGCTTATCCCTCTTCCTGGTCTCTATGGCCGGGCTTCCACCTACCGCCGGGTTCATAGCGAAATTCTATGTCTTTTCTGCGGCTATCCAGAAGGGATACCTGCTGCTGGCGGCACTGGGTATCCTGACCAGCGCTATGGGCGCCTACTACTACCTGCGGGTGATCTACTTCCTTTACATGAAGGAGCCGGTGCGGGAGGTGGTCCCTGGCAGGGTTACTTACGCCACCGCTGCGGTCCTGGTCTTTGCCGCGCTTGCCGTGCTCTACCTCGGGGTTTTCCCTGAGGGGTTCTATAATGCGGCCCTGGCAGCGCAGAAGAGCCTGGCGCTGGTGTTCTGAGCGAGGAGATAGGTTGTATATAGGAGGGGAAGAGGGGCGAATACGCCCCTTTTTTATGGTTGGGCCTGGGCCTTGTAACTACACCAGATAGAGGGCCAGATTGGGCAGTGTGGAGAGGCTGCCGCCCCAATCCTCTGGAAGCAGGAGTGAGAGGTGGTCGGAGAGAGGGGAGTCGTAGAGCGAGAGCACCAGCTTCATGACAGGAGGAGGGCCGGTTAGACGCCCTGACCACTCCGCTGCCACCGCCTCCACCTCATTGCGCCAGCCGCCGCCAGAACCCGCGCCGATGCCGTCGGTCAGGGCATCCATGAGCCTGGCCGCCAGGGGCCGGAATTCACTTCCCCGTGCAGGCATATCGCTGGGCACCGGAAACTCGGCGATATCCTGGGCCACTCTCCTCTTGAGGCGGCGTTCCGCCTCTGTCTCTATCAGGTCCTTGACGCCGATGGTCTCGCCCAGGGGCACGGTGTTGGAGAGGTCGGCCTCCACCAGGGACAAGGCGATGGCCCACGCCTTCAGCCGCTCGCGCATCGTTCCAAGAGGTTCGATGGGTTGAAGGCGGCCGGTTTGCCCTTCCTCTTTCCCGGTTCCCTGGAGGATGGCCTGCAATTTCCTCTGCTCTTCCGCCAGTTTTCTCACCTCACGGTCCAGCATGTCCTGCTCGGCGTCCGCCCTGTGGGATAGCGAGAGGAGGAGCAGGGCGTTGAGGAGGTGATCTTCGTTGGATTTGTCTTTCAGGAGGTCCACGATCTCTTGGACGGATTCGTCCTCATAGCGCCTCATGATGTCCAGGAGCTGCCCGGCGGAAAGATCCTG
This sequence comes from Deltaproteobacteria bacterium, assembly GCA_015491585.1. Lineage (GTDB taxonomy): Bacteria > Desulfobacterota > Dissulfuribacteria > Dissulfuribacterales > S140-46 > S140-46. Next base: position 269 of record WFVQ01000048.1, on the reverse strand, counting down.
TCCCAGTCCAAGGGCAGAGGCCCAGTTCTTCAGGTCGCGGCTTAGTCTCTCCACCTTCTCCTTTACCTCCTGGCTGACACTGGGGGTGAGAATATCCGCCTCCAGGGACGGCGCGCCGTTGACCGCCGGATCCTCCTGTGGAACCGGGGCGAGCAGGGCGACCTTGCTCCAGCCAAGAGAGGCCAACAGGTTCACAAGATCCTGTTTAGGGTGTGTGATGGGAAAGAGTAAAGGTGTCATCATAGCAGCCTCCTGGAAAAATATAGTCC
>WFVQ01000047.1 GCA_015491585.1 Deltaproteobacteria bacterium | reverse complement strand
GGTCTGGGGCAGTGCCCCTTGCGAGGTTGTAGCTACTCTTTTGAACAGTTTCCCACTTAAGCTCTCTAAAGATTCAGTGATAATGGATGCAGGTTGTGGGGAAGGACGTCACTTGCCGTTGCTTGCCAGTACCGGCGCCAGGGTATTTGGTTGTGATTACTCAGTTTCCGCTCTAAAGAAAGTTGTATCCGAGATGGTTGATGAGGTAAGTTTGTTGTCGTGCAGGATGGAGGCCATTCCCCTTCTTTCCAATTCATTGGATTTTGTGCTGGCCGTGGATTTGTTTGAGACTCTCCCCCTTATCCACATGTGTCTAAGTGAATTGCACCGGTGCCTCAAGCCTGGAGGCTATTTGTTTTGTAACCTTCCCGATAGTGATGAAGAGATAGCGGGAGTCGATATGGCTCCTGTGGGAGCTGGAGAATTTTTATATAAGGGAAGTTTTTTTTATCGCTACTCATCGAGTGAAGAGACGAGTGAAATTTTCAAAGGGGCGGGTTTCCAGGTGGGGGAGACGATTAGACGCAGTTGGCGGGAAGGACCGCATCCCAACTTCAGGCCAAACAACCACACCCACAGTTCTATCTTTTACTTGCTCAAGGCCAGTTCAATGCTCATTCTCTAAAAGAACTTTTGTACACTTGAACGTGCATTTTAATTTTATTTTAACAGTAACCATTATCATTTAATTAGATCCAATTCACAGATCTTATCAGGAACTTTAGATTCCAGGGCTTGATGGAATGTCTATCGGTGGAGTTGATGCGAAGCTGGTTGACCACCTCTAAGCTGTTTTTGCACCAGGCCTTAAAGTTAACTAATTGATACTGCAGCGAGACTGCCAAGACGAACAGCATCAACGCAAAGGCCAATGTGAAGGTCATGGCGTTTCATTCTCCTGGGAGAGGCGTCGAGTAGAAAAAAATTCACCTCTTCGGCAATCCATGCCACTTGCTCCGCTTGTGACGGTGCAGAGAGAAGAAACCTCATCGGCACCGAATTCTCCCTCATGCCGGAAATGAAGGTTGTGCCGCCCTTATCGTTCGGGAGGGATGAGCAGGGACACCGCAAAAACCACGGTCCCTATCAACATCGCCAGTGTGGCCCAACCCGCCGTGGCCAAAAGATTCAAGCGCAGCGATTCGGAAAAGGGCAGCCTTTTCCGTTCCAGCCAGCGCCACGCCAGCCACAACAAGCCGAAAACAAGCGGATAGCTCAGGATATAGAACGCGGCCATCCAAAGCATGCCGAAGGCGATTCCGCCCCCGATGCCGGAAAAGTTGCCGGCAATTGACGTCCCGGCTCCCGTGGCGCCAAACAGCCATACCACCAACTTTTGCAGCAGATACAAAAGTGCGTTGGCCACCAGCAGCAGAACCAGCACGCCCAGCATGCGTTTCAGAAAGGCGCGCACGCGGCCCTGCCTGCCCAGACCCCAGACGCGGTATCCCCACCAAGCCATTAATGGCAACAACCCCAGAAAAGAGTACGGGTTCAATCCCAAGGATATTCCACCGGTCATCCCGAACATGGCCGGATTGGGCAACAGGATTGCAATGAGTAGGATTTCGCACCAGCGTCCAGTGCGGGACTCCAGCCATGCATCCAACCCGTTTGTCGTTACCCGATCATTCATGGGACTTCACCTCCAGCGTCCGCCGCATGACGTCCATGTAGAAACCCGGCTCATTCCAGAGGGTGCCACCGCACTAACTTCTACCGAAAACACCCCATCCACCACAGGCTCCCTTTTGCCTAGCCGGGCTTGGACCATGCCGGTTCATTTCCCGTTTATCCATTGCGTGCTGCCACCTGGGAACGGCAAAATCCGCAGGGGGTAGTAATCATCTCGTCGCTGGGCGGGCCGCATACCCAGGCGCGACCAGATATCGTCCTGTTCCGACCACACGTGCAGATAAAGCACTTGATCTGGGCCCGCCAGCAGTTCCTGCAAACGCTGATTGCGTGGATAGAAAAGGTTGTCGATATCGCTTGTCAGGAACATCCCAGAACCTGGTGCAGAAAGAAAGAGATCGCTTACCCCCATGCACTGTTCCCGCCTCCCAGGGAGCCACATCGATTTACAGGCCTCTATCCTCATGCCGAGGATTCTTCTGTCGGGGAGCCTGGGGGGACTGCCGACCAGCCCCCAGTTAAGCAAGATGGCGTCCCTTGGCCATGTGGAGGGATTTTCCGCTGGCGTTGCGGGAATCCACGCCAGGTTGCAGGAGCCATTCCCACCTTGCCGGTGGCGCCGGCACAGAAATAGACCGAGTCTCTGCCTATGCCAGCCTTTGGGGAGCTTGGCTGGATCGAAGAGCTGGAAATGTATCTCCCCTTCAAACAACCGTCCTTGATCCACTACCCGGCAGTCGGAGACTGGAACCGTATAGCCATATCGGTTTTGTGGCGCTGTCTGCTGGCACTGCTCCAGTGTGTAACGCCCCATATCATGCGGATTCGCATTCAACACCCAGTGGATCACCCGATATTCTTCAGCCGGATGAACGACCACCTCGGGTTCGGGGCATGGTACCAGCTCGGCGAGTTGTCTCATGCCGAACATAGGCAGCAAGGTAATTAGGGAAAGCCCAGTCAGTCCCAGCACGGTGTCGCGCCAGGCATGTCCAAAGGCGGGCCTTCCCGGCAACCAACGCCGCGTGAGCCATACGGCCAGGGGCAAGGCGAAGAAAAAAGACCACATGAGCGGCAGGGCGGCGAAAACAAGAAGGAAGATGCCTGATAGCCCGGCGTCAGCCGCCTCGCTTAACACAGGAAGCACAAATGGCAGAGCCAGGATAGTGCCGATCACCGAGGCCGCGATAAGAGGCAGCAAAGCGATCACATGCCATAGCAAGAAATGACTCAGCCACCCGTGGCGCCAGGCCAGAAACAGGCGCGTCAAGTACCAGGCGCACAGAGCCCACGACGCCGGCCAGACGGGCCAGCCCGCCCAACGGCTGTCCAGAGCCGACAGGTTTGCAGCGACCAACAGCAGGTTGAGGGTTATAGCCTCAAGCAGCCCTGCGCCACGCTCAGCTTGTTGGGCGCGCTCCCATCTCCTGTTCATGCGCCTGCTGCCCTTCTTCTATTCATGGAAACTATTTCCCATTCAACAAGATGACTTCCACACGCCGATTACGGGCGCGGTTGGCCTCGGTGTCATTGGGTACCACTGGCCGCGTGGAGCCGAACCCGCGCGGTTGCAGACGCCGCGCGTCTACCCCGCGCCGGGCCAGCGCCATGCTCACCACATAGGCGCGCAACTCCGACAGGACACGGTTGTAGGCCGCAGTGCCCACATTGTCCGTGTGCCCCTCAACGCGTATGATGCCATCGCGCAACCGTGCCAGTTTTGCCAACCGATCCAGGGTCTTGTCTGCCCCGGGCTTGAGTGACCATTTGCCAAAGTCGAACAGTATCGCCTCCGATAGCGTGATCTTCAGCCCCTCCGGGGTCTGCACCGCGCCGAGATCACGGATCAGATCCTTTTCCGCCTCCGGCAAGGCCTCGGCCTGGCTGTAGGTGGCAAGGCGTATGTCGCCTACCAGAGCGGGGGCCTCGGCATAGGCCTTGGCAGTTCCGTAATGGCGGGCGAAGTAAAGCGACATGCCGATCACGGGCCGGATGGGTCGGAAGGGTTTCATGCCTATGCGCTTGCCGTCCACATAGAAACGGATTTGGTCACGGCGGACCTGAACAACGATGTGATGAATGGCATTACTACTCAATCTAGTGTGCAGATCCATCCGTGGCCGGCCAGGTCTGTCCATACTTCCAAAACCACTTGCCTCTCTAGAGCAGGCCAGGTGACCGCCGGCAAGCGCATCATTGATATAGGCATAAGGGTTGCTCTCCCAATCATCGGGATGGCTGTCCGAATGCAGGCGGAACTCCACGAAGGCGCACCCCTCGTCGGCCAGCCACACAGGAAACTCTAACGAAAAGTCGCCTTTCAGTGGTGCTGGAAACGGAACCCACACCACGGTGCCTGTTGCAGTGGGATGCAGCCAAATACGGTCACGAAAACGGGCGCATTCGTAACCGCCCCTGGAAACCAACGCTTCTTGCGGTGTCTCTCCCACCGGACAGTGGGAAAGATCTGTTTGCAGCAATACCTGGTCAGCAGGCTCGAAGCCACGGCGCTCGGCGCCGCCCTCTATCTGTGTACCTATAGCAGGCGACGCCACACCAATAATGAACATCAATAACACAAACCACATCCAGCGTGACATTTTAAACCTCCTCTTTCGTACATGTACAGTACCCCTGCCACTTACGGACGGTTTCAAATGTCTCTGAGCGCCCCTTAGCACAGCGTCTCTATTCGGCAGGCTGAGTCAAGGCCTCCTACAGGCGCTGGCGAGGAACCACTCATCTACTCCAGATGCAAACCTTCATACATATGCTTGGCTTCTATAATGCATTTAATATCGAGCAATCTAGGCAAGAAAAAACCGTTAAGCAGTTCCAATTTTTTTTAGACCTTGCTCCAGCATGGCTTGCAATAGTTCACTTATCTGTGAAGCGGTTCAAGCGAAATAGGATTAAAAGGTAAGTTCATCCCTATATATGATCGTATCCCTCTGGCAATGTCGAGATAATAAATAGAGGTGGCAAAATGCTCTTACTCCAGCAAGATAGAGCGCAGCAGCGCCATGTATTTCTCCACGTAGACCATGCCCACTCATTGGACAGATCATGACGAGGACGGCGTAAGGACCAAATCAATCAGAGAGAAAAAAGCAAAAACCCCGCCGGGTCATCCCGACGGGGTCTCGCGTTAACTAAGAACCGCCAGAGTTGGCGGATTGAAATCTGGCTCCCCGGGACGGACTCGAACCGCCAACCTAGTGGTTAACAGCCACCCGCTCTGCCGATTGAGCTACCGGGGATCTGACGGCGAAGCACTATATAGCCCATAAAGCAGTGGCTGTCAATCGGTGGCAACGTGGATCTCATCCGCCCCACACCAGCCTGCCGGACTCGTCTAACCAATCGTTGCCGTCACCTCCGGCCTTGACGTAGTCGAATGGAACAGAGGGGTGATACTTGTGACCTTCGTGGCCCTTCTCTATCTCCTTGAAGAATCCTCCTATTCTCTCGGCTTTCTTCTCCTGGCCCAACCACTTGAGCAGGTCCCCCCTCAACTTCCCGTGCTCATCGAAAAATCTTTCAGGAAGGCCTATACCCTCCACGTAATCGTCACCCTTGAACACCTCCACCCTTTGGATGACGCCGGTGTCCGGCGCCTTCACCACCAGCCTGGTGCCGTCCAGGAGGTCCATCACAGTAACCATGTCACTCTTCTTGAGGTCCGAAAACTCCCCGTTGGCCGTTCCATCCATATCAGAGAGATCGACATGAGGATCGCCCCAGATAGTGGTGGAGAGCCTGCTCTGCTTGTCGAAGATGGAAAACGTGGTCATGTTTTCCCAGTGCAGGAGATACCGACCGGTATCCAGAGTGGTTGCGTTGAGCCGGGTTAGGCCGGCATCGGGGTTCATGGTCCAGGAACCAGCGCTGACAGCGACTTGACGAAGATGGAGCTCCAGGTGGCCCTCCACCATGAACGCCCCCCCTTCCCACTGGACCTGGCCTTGGTAGTCGATCTCAAGGTCCAATGAAAAGGCCGATACCGAGACCGCGCTCACCGTAGCTGGTTCGGCAGAAGAATAGCCGCCCGACAGGTCCAGATCCCTGAACTCGCCACCCATCAGGCGCTGGACTATCAACTTATTCAGGAGATACTCTCTACTGCCCGATTCCATCTCTTCCTGCAATTCGCCCAGCCCATCGGAAACAGAGGCCATCACCTCTTCCACAAGGTCCCGAACGGCACCTAAAGAGAAGGGAATAGTCCCAGGCCTGAGCATGGGCCGGATGGCCTTCTCCACGCCCTTGAACAGCCCCTTCCCAGGGCCTTGGGCCTGTGGATGGACTTCAGGCGGGGCGTTGACCTTGCGGGCCCCTTCTCCTTTCCGCCTGCCTTTACCGGTGACGATGGTGGGAAGCAGCTCTTCTCCCCCCTTGAGCAGGGGCTTGAGATGGTGGATCTTGGACATGGCCATCCTCCTTGAAATACGCCCCGTCCCTCCTTTGGACAGGGGGAAAACAGATTATTTTATCTCCATTTATCGAAATTTATCGAAAAAGAGCATCTTGATCTTGAATTTCGTACCGCCATCCGCCATAAGCGGCTCGCTTTGTCTCGTAATTTTGAGAGAGTGCCGCTATAATCTCTTTTCAAGGAGGAGATGATGAAGATAATCGGCTTTATGGGTTCCCCTAGGTTCGGTGGCAACACCGAGTTATTGCTCGATGCCATGCTGGACGGCGCATCATCCACTGGCGCGGAGACCAGGAAATACAGGCTTTACTCCATGAAGTTCTCCCCTTGTATAGAGTGCGGAGGTTGTGACGAGACCGGGGTCTGCATACTAAAGGACGACTTCACCCCGGTCTATGATGAGCTTGAATCCGCGGACTGGATCGTGGTGGCCTCTCCGATATTCTTCTACAATATATCATCCATGACCCAGGCGGTGGTCGAGAGGTCGCAGGCGTGCTGGGTGCGGAAATACGTATTAAAGAAGCCTGCCGCCGGAGGCGTTCCAAAGGGCCTTTTCCTTTCTGTCGGCGCCACCAAGGGGAAACTCCTCTTCGATGGGGTCAAACGGGTGATGAAGTACTTCTTTGACGCCGTGGGAGCCGAGTTCTCGGGCAGCATCCTCTATAGGGGCGTGGAGAAGAAGGGGGAGATCGCCAGCCACCCCACCGCGCTCTCCGAAGTCAGGCGGGCCGGTGAACTCATGGCGCGCGGAGAGCCCCTGGATACCATAGAGGGCCTGGAGAAATAAAGTGATTGCTGGGATGGATACGCTCTCTTTCCTCGACTCTGCAGGAAGCGCCCACATCGAGGCACAGCGCCGTGGGCTGGCGCGCAACCGCGAGAACCTGGCCACGGCAGCCCGCTGGATCGCGTCGG
>WFVQ01000046.1 GCA_015491585.1 Deltaproteobacteria bacterium | reverse complement strand
GTCCGTAACCCCTCGACTTTGCGGTTATCCTATAGGCTGGACGGCAAAAATCAACCCAACAGGGAAAGCAGAGACCTTACCGGAACCGTGGACAAAAGGGGCTTGTCTGAAGAGAACCTATATGTTTGAAAAGGGCATGGCCGTTGAGATCGTTTCTGGGATAAGTGGGAAAAGTGCCTTCCCTCTGTGGAGTGTACGTTGCCTTCTCGCCGTGCTGCTCCTCTTCGCTTGGGTGCTACTCTGCTCCTGTGGCGACGATCACGAGGAACAGAAGGTCGTCCATCTCAACAAGCTTCAGAAACTCCCGGCTGAGGAGCAGGTCGTTCCTCCGGCCCTTCGCCTGGCCGTGGCCGCCATCATATCACCGGAGGGGACCATCCAGTCCTACCGGCCCCTGGTGGACTACCTTTCGGCCCGGCTTGGCGCACCGGTTCAGCTCGTTCAACGCAGGACCTACTGGGAGGTCAACGAGATGATAGCCAGGCGCCAGGTGGATGTGGCCTTCGTCTGCACCGGCGCCTACCTCCAGCAAGGGGAGCAGAGGATCATGTCGCTGCTGGTGGTGCCCCAGGTCCACGGCAAGAATACCTACAGGGCCGCGGTGATCGTGCGGGCCGACTCGCCCATTGCCTCTTTCCAGGGGTTCAGGGGGAAGGTCTTCGCCTTCACCGATCCCCTCTCCAACACGGGTTATCTCTATCCGGTCACCCTGCTGAAGGCCATGGGAACCACGCCGGACCGGTTCTTCAAGAGGACCATCTTCACCTACAGCCATGACCGCTCCATCGAGGCGGTGCTGGACGGTGTGGTCCAGGGGGCCTCTGTGGACGAGATCGTACTGCAGCACGCCCAGGAAAAGGATCCATCCCTTGCCAGCAGGATCAAGGTGATCCTCCGTTCACCTGAGTTCGGTATGCCGCCGGTGGTGGTGCCGGTGGGGACTCCGGAGGAGAAGAAGGCCCGGCTGAGGAAGCTGTTCCTGGAGATGGACCGGGATCCAGCGGGCCAGAAGGCCCTGGCCAAGTTGGGTATAGACCGCTTTGTGGCTCCTGATCCCCATCTGTACAAGATGGGCTGCCCCCCTGAGCAGTGTCCCACCTTCAAACGGTGAGGGGAGATGGCCTGCCGCTGTTATTCACGGATCCGGTGCCTATTCGAGGCGGTTCCCCTCCGGCTGAAGATCATGGGGATGGTGGTGGGCACCGCTCTGCTCATCGCCGTCCTTACCGCTTTTCAGGTCCGCCGAGCCATGACCGACGAGATATTCCGCCAGTTGAGGGAGAGGAGCTGTTCCACCGCCCTGGAGTTTGCCTCCAGGGCCCCTGAATACGTCTTGGTCAACGACATCTTCGGTCTCACCCGCTTGTTCAAGGACGCCGTCTCCAACCGCCGCGATCTCCGGTACGCATTCATGATCTCTCCCAAGGGGGAAGTGGTGGCCCACTCCTTCAGCGGCGGCTTTCCCATGGAGCTCCTCTCTGTGGAAAGCCCCAATCCGTCGGAGGAGGTCGGCGGTGCCGCCAGGGTTGTGACCGACGAGGGCGTGGTGTGGGACTGTTCGGCCCAGGTGATGAGGGGTATGTTGGGCCGGGTGCGCGTGGGGATCTCCACAGAGCGCGCCCAGCGCACCATAGATTCCCTGGTGCGTTCCATGATCTTCACCATAGGGGTGGTGGCTATGGCCGGGCTCCTCTTCTCGGCCCTCTTGACCTGGTTCCTTACCCGTCCCATAGCCCAGTTGGCTCAGGCTGCTGCTCGGATACGGCGCGGGGATTACGATATTCATCTGGAGAGCTGCAGCACCGATGAGATAGGGAGCCTTGTGGCCGCTTTCAACGATATGGCGGTTCAGCTCGCCGAGGCGGAAAGGGTGAGACAGGAGAGGGAGGCCCTCCGTAAGGAGTATCTCCGCAAGATAATAGAGGTCCAGGAGGAGGAGCGGCGCAGGGTGGCCAGGGAGCTCCACGACCAGGTGGCCCAGGCCCTGGTGGCCCTCAGGTTGGATCTCAAGCTGATAGAGAACGCCAAGGACCCCAAGGTCCTCTCCCAGCGGATCCAGAGGCTGCGGCAGACCATCGCCTACGAGATGGAGGCCATCCACGAGCTGGCCTTGGCCCTGAGGCCGCCGGTCCTCGACGACATGGGCCTGCTGGCCGCCCTGGAGCACTATGTCAAGGAGTACAGCGCCCGCTATGACTTCTCCATCGACTTTCTCGCCTTCGGCCTGGAGGAGGTGCGGCTGGAGTCCTACATAGAGACGGCGGTCTACCGTATAGTGCAGGAGGCCCTGGCCAACATCGCCCGCCACGCCCAGGCAGAGAACGCCACCATTATCCTCGAACTGGTGGATGGTACGGAACTCCGGGGAGTCATCCACGACGACGGGCAGGGTTTCGATGTGAGCAAGAGGGGTGTTACCCAGATGGGCCTTTATGGTATGGAAGAGAGGGTCCATCTTTTGGGCGGCAAGATCTCCATCGATTCAAGGCCCGGCGAGGGTACGGTGATCAGCTTTAGCATCCCCGTCGGGGACCGAGGAGGCGGCCATGGAGAAGACCACGATAGTCATAGTGGATGATCACTCCATACTCCTGTCAGGCCTGAAGTTGCTGCTGGAGGGAGAAGAGGGGCTGGAGGTAGTGG
>WFVQ01000045.1 GCA_015491585.1 Deltaproteobacteria bacterium | reverse complement strand
GGGGTTGTATGACGATCTGAAGGAGCTACCCCCTCAGACCAAGTTCGTGGGCCAGCTCATCATAGCGACCTTCTCTGTGGGGTTTGGCCTCCAGTTTCCCCTGGGCAATCCGGTGGCTGAGGTCCTCATCTCCCTCTTCTGGATAGTGGGTATAACCAACGCCCTCAACATCCTCGACAACATGGATGGCCTCTCTTCCGGGATTGCAGCGGTGGCCTCTCTCTCCATCTACCTCTTCGGGCGGCTCTTTTCCGCACCGGAAGTGGAGCTTCCGGCCCTTATCCTTGCGGGCTCCTGTCTGGGATTCTGGATCTACAACTTCAATCCGGCCCGAATATTCATGGGGGATTGCGGCAGCATGTTCCTTGGATATACCCTGGCGGGTCTCTCCATACTCGGCGCCAGGGCCGGAGAGAGCTCCCTGGTGGCCACCGGGGCCGGGATCTCCAACTTCGTTCTCCTGCTGGCCATACCGGTGGCGGTCCTCATCGTTCCCATCTTCGACACCGTATTGGTCACCTTCGCCCGGGTGGGCAACGGCCGTTCCCCCTTCAGGGGCGGGCGGGACCACACCTCCCACCGACTGGTTCTCATGGGCTATTCTGAGGTAAAGACGGTATTGACCCTCATGGCCATCGCCGGGGCCATCTCCATAACTGTTCTCTACCTCTCCCGTTACAGTCTCCACGGCCTCATGATCTTCGGTGCCATTCTGGCGGTATTCGCCCTTTTTGCCGGCGCATTCCTGGGGGGGTGTAACCGGGCCATATACCGCAGCAGGGCCAAGAGACGGAGTCAGGTCCTCATGACCCTCCTCAACAAGAAACAGATCCTCCAGGCCGCCGCCGACACGGTACTGATCACCGCCGCCTACATAGCCGCCTATCTGCTGAAGTTCGACGGCATCTTGAGCCAGGAGAGCCTGGGGCTCATCGAGCGGTCCCTACCCATCCTTCTTGCGGTTAAGCTGACTTCGTTCTGGCTCTTCGGGCTCTACCGGGGGCAGTGGCGCTATGTGAGCATCTGGGACCTGTGGCAGCTTGCCAAGGCCACGGTGACCAGCTCCTTGGTCTTCTGCGCCATACTCCTCTTCCTCTATCGATTCCAGGGTTACTCCAGGACGGTAATGGTGCTGGACGGCCTGCTCACCCTGATCTTCATCGGCGGCATCCGCCTCTTCCTCAGGTTGCTCAAGGAGCACTTCACCATCCAGGCGGAGCGGAATCACACCACCCCCATCCTCATCGTGGGCGCCGGCGACGGCGGCGACCTCTTCCTCCGGGAGTTGCGCAAGAACAGCCGCCACGACTTCCTACCGGTGGGTTTCCTCGATGACGACAGGGCCAAATGGGGGCAGGTGATCCACGGCGTAAAGGTCCTTGGCGGACGGGAGAAGATGGAGGCCCTGATCAGGCGTCACGGCATCAAGGAGATATTCATCGCTATCCTCTCTGCTTCGGATGAGGAGCTTGCCGACTACTACCTCTGTGCCCGACGGATGGGCGTCCCTTGCCGCAGGGTAAGACCTGTGTTTGAACAAGAGGAACGGCCGCCGCAGGCCAAGGGCGCCAAGATCGTCCCGCTCAAGGGGGGAGGAAAACGGTGAAAAAGCTGACCAAGAAGGAGCTAAAAGGGTTGAAAAAACGGCTGTGTGAAGAGCGCCGTCACACCTTCAAGGCCATGAAACAGGCAGAGAAGAAGGAGATGGAGGCGTTCTGTGAAGATTACATGGCCTTCCTGGACAGGGCCAAGACGGAACGGCTCACTGCCCGGGAACTGAGAACCCGGGCGGAAAGGGCCGGCTTCGTTGAGGCATCCCGAGCCTCTGAGGAGGATAGAGCCCTGTTCTGGAGCCTGCGCCACAAGGTGGTGGCCCTGGCGAGGATAGGTGAAGCCCCCATCGCCGCCGGCATCCGCCTGATCTGCGCCCACATCGACGCCCCCCGTCTCGATCTCAAGCTCCATCCCCTGTACGAAGAGATGGATATGGCCTATCTCAAGACCCATTACTATGGTGGAATAAAGAAATTCCAGTGGGTTACCCGCCCTCTGGCCCTCTATGGCGTTGTGGTGAAA
>WFVQ01000044.1 GCA_015491585.1 Deltaproteobacteria bacterium | reverse complement strand
TGAAGACCTCTCCAGCTCCGCCACTCTTCTCGCGGCCAGCGTTACGGCCCCTCTGGCAGGCCTTAAGGGCGGGGAGGGATCGCCCGTGGCCGCTATTCTTGCAGTCGAGGGCCCTGTTCCAGATACGGTGGTGACGGCGGTGGCGCAGGCGCTCGACCGCGCCGGAATCGAGCAGGTGATGGCAGGGGACCTGCTGGCCCTCACGGTCCGCTCCCAGGATCTGCTCCAGTCATCGGCATTCATGCCGGAGGAGAGGGCCCTTCTGCGGCAGGCCGACGTCATGGTGGCGTTGACCGGAAAGGTGAACGGTGTCCATCTCCTGCTCCAGGCCCGGGCAGTGACCCTCAGGCCCCTGGAGTATAAGGGGAGGTGGCTCGATGCAGGAGAGGCGGTGCCTGGAAGCCATGTCTCATTGCCCGTCTCCTACAACGGGGCGCGGCTCTCGGCAGGCACCGGCTTCTGCAACAAGAAGCTGCCCAGGAACCGATGGCGCTACTCCGCATTGCGGGCAGCCGTTCTCAACGCCCAGGCGGCGTTTCTCTACTCGATGGGAGCGGAGATCGGCTCAAGCGCCCGCATCACCCCTGAGGGCACACTGGCTGGAGACTCCATCGAGTACCGGAGCCTGAGCCCTGCGCCCCAGGGCAGGATCGTGGGGAGCTGGTTCGATCCTGTGACCTGCTCAGCCTCGGTCCTCGTGGCCTTCAGGTGATCCATCTGGTTCTGCTATTTCCCGGCCCTGGGCCAGACCCATCCAGGTGTTGCGCTTTACTGTCTCGGTATTGGTGCAAGCGCGCTTGAAGGCATATCGCTGACCAATGATATAGACCTTCTCCTCGGCCCTGGTCACCGCTGTATAGAACCACTTGTTGTTGAGCATGATGTAATGGGAGTTGGTGACCGGTATCACCACGATCCTGTACTGGCTCCCCTGGGCCTTGTGTACGGTCATGGCATATGCCAGCTCCACTATGTCCCCGAGATGATCGAAGTCATAGGCCACCACCACGCGGTCGGGATAGGCCACGAAGAACTGCTCCATCTCCGCGTCTATCTTCACAACCATACCCACATTTCCGTTGAAGATCCTCCTGAACTCGCCGCCCGAAAACTCCCTGCCGGCGCGTTCGAAGTCGGCCCAGGGCATCACCTCCATGTCGCGGTTCTGCAGGTGTACCACCTTGTCCCGCTCTTTAAGCAGTATTCCGCGCCTTGTAAATGAGGCCCTCTCCTTCCCTGGATTGAGCACCTCCTGGAGCTTGTGGTTGAGGACCTCTGTCCCCAATATCCCCATCCGCATGGGTGTAAGCACCTGGAAATCCCAAGAGGGATGGGTTAGGCGCCCCTTGTACTCCCTGGCGAGCTCGACCACCCTCTCCCTGATGAACAGGTTATTCCTCTCCCTGAACTCCTTTATCTCCCTCTCAGAGTGGTCCCTCTTCAGAGCATAGATGTTGTACCGCTCCCTCACTTCGAACCTGAAGTCCTTCCACCCCTCCTCCTCAGCCCCTTCAGGCACACGCCCCTGTCTGATCTCATTGGCGAAGACCGTGAGCACGCTCTCTTCGCTCTGCCTGAATATCTTGGTAAGATGCACCGATGGGACCAGCCCGCGGGACAGGACATCGGAGAAGACGTTTCCGGCCCCTATGGGAGGCAGCTGGGCCGGATCACCTACCATAAGGAAGAGCGCATCGGGCCGAACCGCCCTGGCGAGCCGGTAGAACAGGGATAGATTCACCATTGACGCCTCGTCCAGGAGGACCACCTGGTAGGGCAGAGGCTTTTCAGGGCCGTATTCGAAGCTGCCGTCGCCCTGGTATTTCAAGAGACTGTGAATGGTGTAGGCGTCGAAACCTGTGGCCTTCCTCACCCTGGCAGACGCCATGCCAGTAAAGGCGCAGCAGACTATCCTCTCCCTTGGAACCATACGGCTGGATAGCAGTTCCAGGACGACACGGCACACCGTGGTCTTGCCCGTGCCCGCATATCCGGCCAGGGCAAAGGCAGTTACCGGCTCGGTGGCCACGCGCCGCACTATGAGCTTCTGCTCGTCGGCAAGCTCCATACCGCTCTCTTCCTGGAACCGACGGAGATACTCCTCCACCTCATGGGCAGAGAGTACGGCCCTGTCCGAGGGCACAGACCTCTCCTTGAAGAAGGCGGCCAGCCACTCCTCCATGTACTTCAAGGTGGACAGCCCCAGCTCGCCGCCTGGCCCCGAGGCCAGCTCGCCGGCCAGTATCATGGCGTCCACCGCCTGGCCGAGAAGGGAGCGGATGGAGGACGAAAGGTCGGATGAGAGCACCTCCTCCACCCGCCTGAAGAGTTCATCCCTGGCAAGGAAGCAGTGTCCTTCGCCCTCTGCCGCTTCCAGGAGCACATGAGTGACCGCGGCCTTGAGCCGCTCTGGAGAGTCTGGACGCATCCCAAGCGAGAGGGCGATGCGGTCGGCGGTCTTGAATCCTATGCCGCGGACCTCGGTGAGGCGGTAAGGATTCTCCTGCACCACCTTGACCCCATCGTCCTCGAAGTGATTGTAGATCCTTATCAGCAGATTTGGAGTTATCCCGCCGTGCCTGCCCAGGTACTCGGCCAGGGCCTTGAGGCTTTTGTGCTTCTGCCACGAGCGCTTGATCTTGGCGAGCCTTTTCTCCTTTATCCCCTTCACCGATAGCAGACGCTCGGGCTCACTGTCGAGGATACGCTGCAACTCCTCCTCACCGAACCTCTCTATGAGGTCCTGGGCCAGCTTTCCCCCCAGCCCCTTGACCACCTTGGAGAGGAAGAAGAGGAGATCGCTGCCCTCTATCCTGTATTCCTGGAACATGAACTGCCGGCCGTAACGGGTAAGCTCCCACCGGCCGGTGAAGGCGCAGTCGGCCCCCTCGAGGCCCGCTCCGTTGACCAGCTCTTGAACATGGCCCACGGCGAAAAAGGCCCCTCCCCTCTTGGGCTTCACCTTCAGGACCGCGTAGCCCGTCTCGCTGGAGGAATACCTAACCCGCTCGATCCTGCCCTTCAGTGTGAGGAGCGGTTCATCCAAACCAGGCCCTCCTCCATCTCTCAAGATCCGCTGGAACCGGGGCGGCGGCCCCATACGCGGAGCCAACTTTCTGCTTGACCATAAGCAGAAAAAAAATTACCATTTTCATAATAAATTCCTATGCGGCACACGAGATGAAAAAATCTTTCCTATCCTCCTCCCTATCAGAGACTCTAAGGACCATTGACAACGCTGTATCGCGTGCCGAAACGGCCGGCATATCTCCGCACAGCTCCACTGGCTACCAGTTGAACCCCTCTCTGGAGGTAATCCCTCTGGAGTGGAGAGTAGCCGATCTTTACTCCAGGTGCAAAGGAGATCCAGGCGCAGTCGCATCCGGTGCTGTCCCAGGAGAGGAATTCGCCCTGGTATGGAGGCCCCATGCAGAGGCAGAGGTCCAGGTAAAGAGTGCATCTCCAGATCTCCTCCTGGCGCTCAAGCTCGTGGCCGAAGACCTCACTCCGCTGGAGGCCCGCGAACACCACGGGATAGACCTCAGACACCTTGACGCTGCGCTGGACAAGGCCGTGGAGGAGGGCATACTTCTCAGGCCCAGGTCTGGGATCAGGAGGGAGTTCCCGGCAGAGGCCGTGGCCTCAGAGGTGCCAGGGGAACTGGCCGAGGCACACTCCTTCGCGATCCAGTGGCACATCACCCAGGCCTGCGACCTCCACTGCAGGCACTGCTATGACCGCTCCTCCAGGAGGGCCGTCTCGCTGGCAGAAGGTGAACGGATACTGACCGAGCTCAGAGCGTTCTGCGACGCCCACTTTGTCTCAGGCCATGTGGTCTTCACCGGAGGCAATCCCTTCCTGCATCCCAACTTCCCAGAGCTCTACTCCCTTGCCCTGGAGCTGGGATTCACCACCGCAATCCTGGGCAATCCCGTACCTGAAGGGAAATTAGACGAATTGCTCTCCATCGGCAGGCCGGAGTTCTATCAGATCAGCCTGGAGGGACTCGAGGAACACACAGACTACATAAGGGGCGAAGGCCACTTCCGGCGCTCCATAGAATTTCTACACCTCCTTGCAGACCGGGAAGTGACCTCGTCCGTGATGCTGACCCTCACCAAGCACAACCGGGAGCAGGTCATCCCTCTGGCGCAGCTACTGGAAGGAAAGGCTGGAGGATTCACTTTCAACAGGCTTGTGCCCATAGGAGAGGGGGCCGCGCTGCAGACGGTGCCGCCCGAGGAATTCCACCGCCTTGCAGAGGAATTCGTAACATTCGAGAGCAACAGCAGCTGCGCCTATCTCAAAGACAACCTCTTGAATATCACCCTGGAGCGCCAGGGCCGCCCTCCCTTCGACGGGTGCACGGGATATGGATGCGGCGCGGCGTTCAATTTCATAGCCGTCCTATCTGACGGGACCGCCCATGCCTGCCGCAAGTTCCCGTCGCCCCTGGGCAACGTGCTACAGCAGGGGCTGGACCAGATCTACCACTCCGAGCAGGCGGCCAGGTACAGGCGTGGATGCAAGGGATGCGACGGATGCAGATTGCGGCCCAGGTGCGGCGGCTGTCTTGCCGTCGCCTACGGCTCAAGACGCGATCCGTTCCTGGAACGCGACCCCTATTGCTTCATAGACGGAGAACAATAAACCGGCCCAGGGCCGAAAAGGAGGAATCCATGAAGAAAGAGAAACTGAAAAAGGTGTTGATGGGTGTCAGCCTGGCTGGACTCATCGCCGCTGGTCCTGTGGGCGTGGCCCAGGCCGGGGCCCAGGGGACCGGCTGCGGAAGCTCGCGCGGAGGCAAGAAAATGGAGGGCCAGAAGACCGGGTGCGGAGCCGGCGGCACCTCGTGCGGGGGCAAGAACGCCACCGGATGCGGCAACAGCACCATGAAAAAAGGCACCTCGTGCGGGGACAAAAAGCCCACCAGTTGTGGCGGCACCTCGTGCGGTTCCAAGAAAAAGAAGACCAGTTGCGGAAGCTCATGAGGTGGAAAGAAGTAGCCGCTGGTCAGCGGCCAAGGTGATCAACAGAGGCGGGCGCGGCCCGCCTTTTCTATTCCGGCGGCCAGGCGCCGGCTATACATCCTATTGAAAGAGTGGAAAGGATCGGGTCTCTTGGACCGAACCGAACCCTCCCAGTAGCATCACCAGCCTGTCCACCCCGAGCGCCATGCCAGCGCACTCCGGCAGCCTCTCCAGGGATTGAAGAAAAGGCCCTGGCAGCCCCTGGTCCTGGAGCCCGGCAGCGGCCAGTTCCCGTGCAAAACGCCTCTCTTGCTCCTCTCTGTCGGTGAGCTCCGAGAAGCCGTTGGCCAGCTCAACCCCTGCCAGATAGAGCTCCACGCGCTCTACCCCCTCGGCCGGCCGAGGCTTGGCACGGGCCAGTGAGCCCTGCCAGGGAGGGAAGTCCACCAGGAAGACAGGCCGGTCTCTGGGCAGAGAGGGTTCTATGACATCCACCATGTCCATGTCGAACCGGCCGTGGTCCTCATCGGTCCAGGGATCCCAGCCGGCCCTCTCGATGAAGAGGCCCCTTAACTCCAGCCTGGGATAGGGAGGAGAGAGATCGATCCCTGCCGCGTTCCCGGCGCACTCCGCCACCCAGGGCAGCAGCTCCTCCACGGTCTCCATGAGCCAGCCGTAGTCCCGCCCTGCTCCATACCACTCCAGCATGGTGAACTGCGAGACGTGGAGGCGCCCCTCCTCTCCTGCCCTAAAGGCCGGAGAGATGGAGAAGACCCTCTCCATCCCTTTTGCCACGAGCTGCTTGAGATAGAGTTCAGGCGACGGAAGCAGCCTGAAAGTAGCCTTACCGGCCTGGACCTGGAACAGCTTTATGTTTGCCTCGGGAATGGGCGCCGACGCCAGGAGCGGAACCTCCACCTCCAGGAAGCCCCGCTCCTTGAAGAACCTACGTATGGAATCCACTACCGCCTCTCTGAACCTGAGGCGGGACTTTAGATCCACCCTATTTCTTGACCCGTTCTATATATTCGCCAGTCCTTGTATCTATCTTCAGGACATCCCCCTCGTTGATGAAGAGCGGCACCTGAAGCTCGTAACCGGTCTCAAGGGTGGCGGGCTTGGTGGCACCGGTGGCGGTATTGCCCTTCTCGCCCGGCGGCGACTCCACCACCTCGAGCTCCACGAAATTGGGCAGGGTTATGTCTATTGGATTGCCCTGGAAGAAGAGGACATCCACCTCCATGTTCTCCTTGAGGAACTTCACTGCCTCACCGAGCTGCTCTGTACTGATGGAGACCTGCTCGTAGGTCTTGAGATCCATGAAGTGATAGCCCTCGCCGTCCTTGTAGAGGTACTGCATACGCACCTCTTCCAGGTTGGCAGGCTCGAACTTGTCGCCGGAACGGTAGGTCCTGTCCATAGTGAAGCCGGTTATCATGTTCTTCAGCTTGCACCTGTACAGGGCCTGCCCCTTGCCCGGCTTGGAGAACTGGAAGTCGGTAATTATGTAAGGCTCACCGTCTATGGTGATCTTGAGCCCCTTTCTGAGATCAGACGAATCGTACACTTCTTCACCTCTCTCTGATTGCTTGTTCCCCCCAGGGGCATAGCATGATAAGGGAATTTCCCCTCCCCTTCAATACCGCACCGAAAAATCCTGAAATTCTCCCGTGACCGGCTCCTCAACGGCCTCGATCCCGTCCACTCTGGCCGCTGGCGGCCCCTGTCTGCACCAGGCAATCAGAGCGTCCACTGCCTCGCCTGGCCCTTCTGCCACAAGTTCCACCCTACCATCTGGCAGGTTCCGCACCCATCCCTTGAGTCCGAGGCGAACCGCCTCGGAGTGGGTAGAGGCCCTGTAGAATACTCCCTGCACTCTTCCGGAAATCCACGCATGCACCCTCTTCATAAGCGACCTCCAGACCTGGTCCGCCCCGGCTCCACTCCCAGTAGCTCCAGGAACCCGGCCTCGTCCAGGACCGTCACCCCGAGCTCCCTGGCCTTCCTGAGCTTGGAGCCGGGTTTCTCTCCGGCTACCACGTAATCCGTCTTCCTGCTCACCTGCGAAAGGACCCTTCCTCCCTGTGCCTTCACCATCTCCTTGGCCCTATCCCTGGGAATGGAGAGGGTCCCCGTAAACACGAATCCCTTGCCTTCGATGGGGCTGCCTGCACTCCGGCGGGGTTCCTCCCATCTGATCCCCGCTTCCAGCAGCCCCTGTACCAGCCTGATGTGGGAAGGATCCTTGAACCACTTCCTGACCGAGCGGGCCACTTCCGGGCCAACGCCATCCACGGAGGTGAGCGCCTTCTCGTCCGCCTCCATCAAGGCCTCCAGCGAGCCGAAACGGTCGGCCAGGAGCTGAGCCGTGACCTCGCCAACGAGGGGGATACCGAGGGCGTATATGAACCGGGACAGGGTGGTATCCTTGCTGGCCTCTATGTTGTCCAGGAGGTTCCTGGCCGATTTCTCCGCGAAACGCTCCAGGGAGGTCAAGTCCTCCATCCCCAGCCTGTACAAGTCGTCCAGGTGCCGCACCAGGCCGGAAGAGACCAGTTGCTCCGCCACCTTCTGGCCAAGGCCATCGATATTCATGGCCGGTTTGGAGGCAAAGTGGGTGATGCTCTTCACCATGCGGGGAAAACAACTGCGGTTGGAACAGCGCCACACCGCCTCACCTTCTCTCCGTTCCAGAGGGGAACCGCAGACCGGGCAGAAGAAGGGCATCTGGAACTCCCTCTCGCCTCCTTTTCGGCGCTGGGGGAGCGACTTGACCACCTCTGGTATCACGTCTCCGGCCCGCCTTATGATCACCCAATCCCCTATCCTCACGTCCTTGCGCTTCACCTCGTCCTCATTGTGCAGGGTGGCCCGGCTCACCACCACCCCTCCGACCCGGACGGGCTCCATCACCGCCAGGGGCGTGACCGCTCCGGTCCGACCCACGCTGAGGATGATGTCCTTGACCCTGGTGATGGCCTCCTCGGCCTCGAACTTGTAGGCCACAGCCCATCTCGGGCTCCTGGCCTTGGTCCCCAGCCGCTCCTGCATGGAGAGGTCATTCACCTTTATCACCACCCCATCGATCTCGTAGGGCAGTGACGCCCTGATCGCGGCGAGCGCGGTGTGGTAGTCTATGGCCGCCTCTATCCCCTGGACCACCTTGGCATGGGGATTGACCTTAAGCCCCCACCGCTTCAGGGAGAGGAGGCACTCCCAGTGAGTGGAGAACTCCGTCCCCTCCACCAGCCCTACCCCGTAGAAGAAGACGTCCAACTGGCGGGAGGCGGTCACGGCCGGATCGAGCTGGCGCAGGGAACCGGCGGCCGCGTTCCTTGGATTGGCGAAGGGCGGTTCCCCGTTCCGGGCCCGCTGGCTGTTCAGCCGCTGAAAGGCCTCTCTTGTCATGAAGACCTCGCCCCGGACATCCAGCCTCGCGGGCGCGGGCAGTTCCTCCTCACGCAACCGCAACGGAACGGCGGAGATGGTCTTTATATTGAGGGTCACGTCCTCGCCGGTGATGCCGTCTCCCCTGGTGGAGGCCCGGGCCAGCCGCCCACCCTCATAGACCAGCTCCACTGCGAGCCCGTCCATCTTGGGTTCCACGGCGTATTCCACCTCTTCCACTCCGAGCCAGGATCTCACCCTGGCGTCGAACTCCCTCACCTCCTGGGCCGAGAAGGCATCGTCCAGGCTGAGCATGGGCACCGCGTG
>WFVQ01000043.1 GCA_015491585.1 Deltaproteobacteria bacterium | reverse complement strand
TGCTCCAGGAACACGGATATTCGGTGGAAGACCTGGCCAAGGCCACCACCAGGCGGGAGATCGCGGCCATAGCCGGAATCCACGCCTATGTGCTGGTCTATTTCGCCTCTGACAAACCGGCAGTGACAGGCCAGAAGGCCGCACTCAGAATAGACGTCATCCATGCCCAGGAGAGCGTCTTGATCGGTTCATATCTCACCACCGTGGACGGTTTCGACAAGGTGGCGCCGAGGATATCGGCGGACGTCGTCCGCGGGACCGAGTGGTCCTGCCGCATCATAAAGAACGATCCCGACGGCTTCGTCTATCTAAACGCAGGGCGTCTCACCGGCCTGAGGCCAGGGGACAAACTGGTGGTGTACAGCCGCGGGAAGGAGATCATCGACCCAATCACCAAGCGCAGCCTGGGTTATGCCCCTGGAAAGGAGAAGGGGATGCTCGAGGTCAAGGACCTCTTCGGCACCGATGCCGCCAAGGCGTTCGTGATATCGGGCGGTGGGTTCGGACCCGGCGATGTCGTAAAGATGGCTGAGCTTGGTTGAAGAGACAACAAAATCCACGAGAGGTAACACGATGCATCCACTATTGACCGATGACCCAGGGAAGAAACTGCTGCTCCTGGGAAACGAGGCCATCGTAAGGGGAGCGCTTGAGGCTGGAATGGCGGTGGCTGCCGCCTATCCCGGCACCCCTTCGTCCGAGATCGGCAACAACCTGTTTCAGCTCGCCCAGGACGAGAGATCGGGCATCTACTTCCAGTTCTCCACCAACGAAAAGGTGGCTATGGAGGTGGCGGCTGCCGCATCTGCGGCTGGCGTGCGCAGCCTGACCTGCATGAAACACGTGGGCATGAACGTCGCCTCAGACGTCCTCATGACCCTTGCATACGTCGGCTGCAAAGGCGGCATGGTCATCGTGACGGCAGATGATCCATCTATGCACTCCAGCCAGAACGAGCAGGACAACAGGCTCTACGCCAAGTTCTCCAACCTCCCCATGCTGGAGCCCACGTCGCCCCAGGAGGCGAAGGAGATGACCGCCTACGGGTTCGAGCTCTCCGAGCGCCTTCAGGTGCCGGTGCTGCTCCGCACCACCACCAGGACCTCTCACGTCAGGGCGGCTGTGGAACTCGGTCCACTCCCTGAAAACAGGGCGAAAAAGGGGCGGTTCGAAAAGGATCCCAGGCGCTGGGTCCCTGTGCCTGCCGTGGCCAGGGTACGGCACAAGGTCCTCCTGGACATACTGACAAAGGCCAGGGAGGAGGCGGACCGTTCCGGCTGGAACACCGTGACCGGCAGCGGCAACGTGGGTATCGTGGCCAGCGGGACCGCCGCGTGCCACGTGGAGGATGCCATAGCAGAGCTGGGATGCGCTGACCGGGTGAAGTTCCTAAAGCTGGGCTTCATCTATCCCCATCCCACGGCCCTGTTCGAGAAGTTCCTGGAGGGTCTCGACACCGTACTCGTGGTCGAAGAGCTGGAACCGTTCCAGGAAGAGGCCCTGAAGGTCACCGCGTTCGAGAAGGGAATGGACGTGAAGATACTGGGCAAGGCCACCGGCCACTTTCCCAGGCTGTACGAATTCCAGCCGCTTCAGGTCAAGAGGCAGGTGGCTGCGGTGGCAGGCGTGGACATGGAGAAGGCGGACCTCCCAGACCTCTCCTCCATACCTGAGCTACCCTTGCGCCCCCCGACGCTCTGCAAGGGGTGTCCCCACAGGGAGACCTATAACGTGGTGAAGGATGCCCTGAAGGAGCTCGGGCAGGAGGAGAACGCCATCTATCCAACGGACATCGGCTGTTACACCCTGGGTCTGCTACCTCCCATACAGATGGCGGATTACCTGCTATGCATGGGCTCCAGCGTAGGAACAGCGGCGGGATTCTCCATCTCCACGGACCACAAGATCGTCTCTTTCATCGGAGATTCCACCTTTTTCCACTCCGGCATCTCATCTCTTGCAAATGCAGTCCACAACATGCACGACTTCTGCCTGGTGATCCTGGACAACAGCACCACGGCCATGACGGGCCACCAGCCCAATCCTGGAATCTCCCTTACCCCGCCGGGGTACGACCGCCCGAGGATCCCAATCATCGACATGGTGAAGGCGTGTGGAGTCGAGGATATAGCGGTCATCAACCCATACAAGAGATCCGAGGCCCTGGAGGCCGCCAAGGGGGTCCTGGCCAAGAAGGGAGTAACCGCGATAATCGCCGAGGCGCCGTGTGTTCTCTACCTGAAGAGAGTAGGAGGTAAGAAATGAGCCGTTGCAGGATACTTTTCACAGGTGTCGGAGGCCAGGGAACGCTTTTGGCGTCCCGCCTGCTGGGAGAGGCGGCCCTGGCTTGCGGCGAGGAGGTCGTGGTGAGCGAGGTCCACGGCATGGCCCAAAGGGGCGGTGTGGTGGAGTCCACCGTGATGCTGGGAGGTCTCAGGTCCCCCATCATATCAGAAGGCCAGGCCGACGTCCTGGTGAGCTTCGAGCCCTTGGAGACTCTGAGGGCCCTCAACCGCTGTTCCAGATCGTCCACCATCGTCACCAACATCACGCCGGTGGTTCCCTTCACAGTGGAGCTCGGGGCCGCCGAATACCCCAACGTGGACCACTGGGTGGGCTTCATGAAGGAGAACTTCAAGGAGGTCCACGCCCTTGACGCCGAGGCCCTGGCGAAGGAGGCGGGAACGGCGCGGGCCCTCAACATAGTTCTGCTGGGAGTGCTGTTCGGAACCGGGTTGGTGCCGTTCGACGCCGATATCATGGTGGAGACGATCAAGGAGAAGGTGAAGCCCAAGTTCGTGGACGCCAATCTCAAGGCGTTCGAGCTCGGTTTGGAGGCGGCCCGAAATGGATAAACGCTGGCTGGCCCTGCTGCTCGTCCTGCTCCTGGCAGCCGTCCTGGGTCTCACCTCGTGTACAGAGAGGCAGCGCAAGAACCTCAAGCACCTCAAGTCGGACATCATCGGCCTCAAGCGCAAGGTCACCCTCTACGACTGCAACGGCAAGCCGATAAGGAGCTGGGAGGGGAGATTCAAGATCGAGGTGCAGGGTGGCTTCCTCTCCTTCATCGACGATGCCGGGAAGGACGTAAAGATCAGCGGGACTATCGTTGTCGAGGAGCTGTGAAAAAAAAGGCCGTAGAGATCCCCTCCCTGGTTTCCATCGTCGAGGCGCTGCTCTATGCCGCGGCGCGGCCGCTACGGGTCAGGGAGATCGCCGTGGCCGCGGAAGGATTTCAGCCCCTGGAGATCAAGGAGGCCCTTCACGACTTGCGCCGCCGTCTGGACGCCACCGGCTCAGGGCTGGAGCTCGTTGAGGTGGCTGGAGGCTGGCGTCTCCAGACGAGGCCCCACCTGGCACCTTGGATCAGAAGGCTCCACCGCACCGCGCCCCAGCGCCTGAGCAAGGCCGCCCTCGAGACCCTGGCCCTGGTGGCCTACAGGCAGCCTGTCACCAGGGCTGAGATAGAGATGGTGCGGGGGGTTGATTCAAGCGGGACATTGAAATTCCTTATGGACAAGGGGCTGGTCAGGATAGCGGGCAAGAAGGAAGCTCCTGGGCGTCCCCTCCTCTATTCCACAACGCCGAAATTCCTGGAGGTCTTCAACCTCAAGGACCTGAAATCGCTTCCGACCCTCGACGATCTCAAGGAGCTGGACCAGGGCGAAGAGGGTCAGTCCTTGCCCCTGTTCGAGGTCCCTGGCAAAGAGGAGAGGGAGAGGTGACCCCTGCGGTCCAGGCCATACCGCTGCACCAGCTGGCGTTCGTGTTCCTGCCACCGCTGGCCGTTATGATCCTGTTCATGCGTTGGGGCCTCGGCACCGCCGAGCTGATCCACGCCCTGGGCAGGATGCTCCTCCAGCTCCTCCTCATAGGCTACTTCCTGGTATTCATCTTCGCCACAACCCACTGGGTGGTGGTTGCGGCAGTCCTGGGCGTCATGGTGCTGGCATCGAGCTGGATATCGCTGCGCGTGGTCAAGGAGAGGCGTTTTACACTCTTCGGCCGGGCGGTATCGGCGGTCTTGGCCGGAGGAGGGATCACGCTGCTCTTGGTGATCTGGGCTGTGTTGAGACTGGAACCCTGGTACATGCCCAGGTACGTGATCCCGCTGGCAGGGATGACCTTTGCCGCCTCCATGAACACCATAAGCCTGGCGGCAGAGAGATTCAGGACCGAAAGGAGGCGCGGCGCTGGCGAGCAGGAGGCGAGACGGGCGGCGCTGACGGCGGCACTGATTCCAAGGATCAACTCGCTTTTCGCCGTCGGTCTGGTCTCACTGCCCGGGATGATGACAGGCCAGATCCTGTCCGGGATCTCTCCGCTTGTGGCGGCGCGCTATCAGATCATGGTCATGTGTATGATATTCGGCGCCTCCGGGCTTTCTGCGGCCGCGTTCCTGGCCCTGGCATCCGGCCACCTGGATAATGGACTGTCTGAGAGGAGCGAAGAAAAGGGCCCATAGTGGCATATAGTTCGAAAAGCTCCCCGAAAGACGGGCAAGAAAAAAGGGCGCCCCAAGGACGCCCTCATCATATCCACGCCTGGAATGGCGGATCAGCCCAGGGGATTCCTGAACTCCGCCGCCTTTCCCAGATCGAACTCGATTTCAAGGAGGCGGTTGTACTTGGCTATCCGCTCGCTGCGGCAGGCAGAACCTGTCTTGATCTGACCTCCCCCCATAGCCACGGTGAAGTCGGCCAGGAAGTCGTCCTCTGTCTCACCGGAGCGGTGGGAGCAGACATACTTCCAGCCCGCGCGCTGGCAGAGCTTGATAGCATCTATGGTCTCGCTGACCGAGCCGATCTGGTTCAGCTTTATCAGCACCGAGTTGGCACATCCCATCTCGATACCCTTCTTTATGAAGGAGGTGTTGGTAACGAAGATGTCGTCCCCAACGATCTGGATGGTATCCCCAACGGCATCAGTCAGCATCTTGAAGCCGTCCCAGTCGTTCTCATCAAGGCCGTCTTCTATCGAGACTATGGGATACTTGGAGATCCACTCCTTCAGGATCTCCACCATCTCGCTGCTGCTCTTCTCTCCTCCCCCGGAGCGTTCCAGCAGATACTTACCGTCCTTGCAGAACGAGCTGGCCGCGACGTCCAGGGCGATGGAGATATCCTCCCCTGGCCTGTATCCAGCCTTCTCGATGGCCTGGACTATCAGCTCGCACGGCTCCTCGTTGCTGGAGAGATCGGTGGGGGCGAATCCGCCCTCGTCTCCCACTGAGGTAGCCGAGCCGCGCGCCTTCAGGATCGACTTCAGCGCATGAAAAGTCTCCGCCCCGTAACGCAGCGCCTCGGCAAAAGAGGGGGCACCCAGGGGCATTATCATGAACTCCTGGAAATCGACACTGGAGTCTGCATGGGCGCCTCCGTTGAGAATGTTCATCATGGGCACCGGGACGATATTGGCCCCTACACCCCCGAGATACTGGTACAGGGGAAGCCCGCCACTCCTCGCCGCCGCCCTGGCCACGGCCATTGAGACCGACAGTATTGCGTTGGCCCCCAGCCTGGCCTTGGTGGGTGTGCCGTCCAGCTCTATCATCACCTTGTCGATGAGTGCCTGCTCCCTGGCATCCATCCCTTTCAGCCTGGGAGCGATCTCGTCGTTGACGTTAGCTACGGCCTTGAGGACGCCCTTGCCGCCGTAGCGTTTTCCGTCTCCATCCCTGAGCTCCAGCGCCTCGTTCTCGCCGGTAGAGGCACCTGAAGGAACCGAGGCCACGCCGACAGTTCCGTCCTCCAGGGTGACGAAGGTCCTCACCGTAGGATTCCCCCTGGAATCCAGGATCTCCATTGCCCGGATATCAATGATGGTCTGTTTCATGCTCTCCCCTCTCTTTCTGCATGTGAGAACATGCCTATTCCAATCCTCTTGGTCTTAGTGGTATAATGCAATACCACTGTAGTCAAGGAGAAAAGGATATGTGCCAGTCCACCATCTACCTGAAAAAGGCAGACGGAGAAGAGGAGGAGCTCATGCGCGACGCCATACTCGTGGTCCCAAGGGAGGACGGGGTGCTCATCCAGACCTTCTTCGAAGAGCCCAAGGTGGTGGATGCCGAGATCGAGACCATAGACCTGCTCAAACACCGCGTAGTCCTGCGATCCCGCCGGTAGCCAGAAGAGAATTCCTTGATTCGCACCCATTGTTTGACCTATCATTGTTAGGATAGACGGCCTGCCAAGGGCCGCCCATTTCACCCATTCCATTGGAGGAGGTAGGTCCATGTATCCATTCTGGGAGGTGCCGCACTTAACCTCTGGCCTCATAATCGCCATGATCGCTAGTTTCCACATCCTGCCGTCACACTTGGCGACAGGGGCGTTCTGGTTCATGGCCTATATCGAGGGCAAGGCCATAAACGACAACCGGCCCGAACTCTTCGCCTTCCTGAAGAGGTTCTCGCTGTTCATCCTCGTATTCTGTTTTGTAATCGGCTCCCTCACAGGAGTTGGTATCTGGTTCTCGGCCACCGTGGCCAGCCCAAGGGCCATATCAGGACTCATCCACAACTACGTCTGGGGATGGGCAACCGAATGGGTCTTCTTCCTCATCGAGATCGCCACCATCTATGCCTACTACTATACCTTCGGAAAGGTGCCCCCCCGCACACACAGGAGGATAGGTCTCATCTACGCATGGGGGGCCTGGATGAGCATGGTGATAATCACAGGCATACTGGGCTTCATGCTCTCCTCTGACAAGTGGATAGAAACCGGGAGCTTCTTCGACGGCTTCTTCAACTCCACCTACTGGCCCCAGCTCGCCTTCAGAACCGCCGGCATGATCGCAATTGCATCGGTGTACGCCATAATCGTGGCTGCCTCCCTGGAGAAGGGAAAGGTGCGCTACGAGATCATACGGAAGGCCGGAGCCTGGGGTCTCTGCGCCCTGGCGGCAGGGGCCCTCTTTGCCACATGGTATCTCAACGCCCTGCCAGACAACTCCAAGGAACTCATATTTCAAGATATGATCCCGCCACTCAAAACCATGCTGCACGTGGCCATAGGAGCAGCGGTTGCGGTGGCGGTATATTTCCTCCTTTTTGGTGTCGTGAGGCCGCAACTGGCGTGCCGCTCCTTCGGAATTGTGATGATGCTGGTGCTCCTGGCCGGGATAGGTGCCGGAGAAGGGCTCAGGGAGGGATGCAGAAGGCCCTATATCATCAACCAGTATATGTACGGCAATCAAGTCGTGGCCAGGGATCTGGAAGCGAAAAAGGTGAAGGGCGAGGTGGAGTTCTTTCAGGAGCATGGCCTAACCTCACGGCTACTCTTCTTCCCGGATCAACTGCGCATATTTCCTGAAGAACATCTCGCGAAGGCTGGACGGATCATTGCACTGCACCAGTGCGGCAACTGCCACACCATGGATCAAAAGGGCATACGCCCCTTGCCAGGGCTTCTGGCCAACCTGGGGCTGGAAGACGCCGAATCCATAGCCGACTTCCTGGATGCACTCGGAGAATATCCATTCATGCCCCCTTTCGCGGCCAACGAAGACGAGAAGAGGGCAACGGCCGCCTATCTGGCCACACTGATACCGGCAGGAGAGTAAGGAGGGATAGATATGAACATCATAGATGTCGTACAGTACGTCCAGGCCATGCGCGATCCCGCTGGATTGCCCTTCTATCCGTTGGTCTTCCAGTTCCTCATGGTGTTGACATTCGCCCTCCACATAATGTTCGTCAACTTCGTGGTAGGCGGTATCACTTTGGCCCTTTGGGGGCGGATGTCCGGTGATCCCAAGGCCTTGAGACTGAGCAAGGCACTTGCCAGGGCCTCCACGGTCAATCTCTCCATCGCCATCGTACTGGCAGTGGCACCACTGCTCTTCGTCCAGGTCATTTACGATCCCTTCTGGTACACGGCAAACACCATGTCCGCAGTCTGGGCGATGGCATTCCTGATTGCAGTGACCGCCGCCTTCTATTGCCTGTATCTCTTCTATTTGGGCGGCAAGAAAGAGAGCCGGAACGGCAACCCCTTCTGGCTGGTGCTGGCCCTGGCAGCGGCTGGCCTTGCCGGATACATCATCCACTCCCTCACTATGGAGCAACTGCTCGCCGACCAGTGGCAGGACCTGGTGGTGAAGGGGTTGGATGTGGACACCTCTGGCACTGTGCTCGCCGGTTTCAGTCTGCCCAGGATACTCCATTTCATAATCCCATCCTTTGCCATCAGCGGGATATTCCTGATGATATATGCCTGGTACTTCAGGGGTAGAAGCGATTATCCCGAAGATTACATTGACTTTGCAGCGAGGCTTGGAGGGTGGCTGGCCCTATGGGCCACGGTGGCGCAGGCAGCAGTGGGAGTCTGGTGGCTCATCTCCCTGCCCAGCAAGTTCAACTTCCTCTCCAATCCATTCTTCTTGGCCGGGGCTACATCCGGGCTCGTCCTCCTCGGGCTGCTCGTGGCGGCTAAATCTGACCCCATCAAATGGGCCCCCAGGGCAATGGGCATGGCCTTTGTCACCCTGTTCCTCATGTCCTATGCCCGGGAAGCGCTTCGCTCCCTGTACGCCGAAAAGGTAGGCTACTCCATCTTCGACTACAAGCTCAACGTGGACTGGGGCAGCACCATCCTGTTCCTGGCCACCTTCCTGGGAGGCCTGGTCGTCCTTGCGTATCCAGCAGTGGTGGCTTACCATGCAGGGAAATCCGACGCGCCGCTGACCGAGGAGCCGGCCGAGGGGCTTGGAAAGGTGGCCTATGCCCTGACCATAATCTGGTTCGTGGTTGTAGCAGGACTGGGGATATTCATCTCCATGAAGAACGGCACCCTTTTCTGATCCTCGGCTCCCAGGCCGGCCCCTCGTGGGGCGCGCCAGACGGAGGAGCTGGACATGGACACTCTGGAAAAGATCAGGGTCCTTCTGCCCCATTGGCTGGAGCACAACCGCCAGCACATGGAGGAATTCGGCAAATGGGAATCCCTGCTCAGGAGTGAGGGCAAGGGCGAGGTGGCCGATGCGTTGGCCGAGGTGGTGAGGCTTGCGGAGAAGACCTCCGAGGTCCTGGAAAAGGCCCTGGACGAGGTGGGCGGGCCGGTTGAAGGGCATCACCACCACCATCACCACCACGGAGAAGGGTGATGAGATACATCAGCACCAGGGGCGGCATTGCGCCCATCCCGTTCAAGGCCACAGTGATGATGGGCCTGGCCGACGACGGCGGTCTCATAATCCCAACGGACATCCCCGCAGTGGGAGAGGATACCTTGGAGAGATGGGCCCACCTCAACTACCGTGAACTTGCGTTCGCGGTCATCTCCCTGTTCGCAGACGACATACCCGGCAAAGAGCTGCGCGGCCTCATAGACCGCTCCTACTCGACCTTTGATGACAAGGAAGTCACCCCTCTCAGGAAGGTGGGAAAGCTCTGGATCATGGAACTCTTCCACGGCCCTACCCTGGCGTTCAAGGACGTGGCCCTGCAACTCCTGGGGAACCTCTTCGAGCGGCTGCTGGAAGAGCGGTCCGGCATCATGAACATCCTTGGAGCCACCTCCGGAGATACGGGCAGTGCGGCGATATATGGCGTCAAGGGAAAGGAGAGGATCAGGATCTTCATCCTCCATCCCCACAACCGCGTCAGCCCGGTTCAGGCCCTGCAGATGACCACCGTGCCAGAGGAAAACGTCTTCAACATAGCTGTGGAAGGCACCTTCGACGACTGTCAGGCCATAGTAAAGGAGATCTTCAACGATCTTGATTTCAAGGCCAGACACCATCTCGGCTCTGTCAACTCCATAAACTGGGCCAGGGTCATGGCCCAGATAGTCTATTACATATACGCGGCCCTGAAGCTGTGGCACGAGGAGGGCGCCAAGGCGGTCCACTTCTCGGTGCCTACGGGCAACTTCGGAGATATCTTCGCCGGATACATCGCAAAGCGCATGCTGTCACCGCTCATAAAGCGGCTGATACTGGCCACCAACGAAAACAACATACTCACCAGGTTCGTGGTTGAAGGCAGGTACGCCAAGGGGAAAGTGGTCCCAACCATCAGCCCCTCAATGGACATCATGGTGGCCAGCAACTTCGAACGCTATCTCTACTACCTCTACGGGGAGGATCCGGCCAGGGTGAGGAAGGCGATGGAGGAGTTCGCTGCCGCAGGGGAGATCACATTCTCCCAGGAAGAACTGGGCAGGGTAAGGAGCGACTTTGCATCGGCCTCCATAGATCAGGAGGAGACCTTGGCGACCATCCGGGACGTGTACCGCGAGGGAGACGAGGGGTATGTGATAGATCCCCATACCGCGGTGGGCGTGGCCGCTGCCAAGCGGCTGATGCCGCACCTGCCGCCAGGCGAGACCGTATGTCTCGCCACTGCCCATCCTGCAAAGTTTCCGGCCGCGGTCAGGAAGGCCACGGGAAGGGAGCCCAAGCGCCCTGCCGCACTGGAGGGGCTGGAAGGCCTTGATCCCAGGTTCGTGGTGATGCCGCCGGACGTCAATAAGGTCAAAAACTACATCGTGGAACACGGGTTGAAAGGGCCATGAAAAATCAAACCATCGACTCGATGCAGAGATCAGAGGGAGGAGCCATTCCCGGGTTGGCACCAGAGGAGCACCAGATGCTCAACCGTGTGGCCACCAAGTGCTACATGGCCTATATAAAGACCGGGTTTGGAGACTCCTTCACAAAGGAGGACTTCTTCCATCAGGGCCTCATCGGCCTTTTGGAGGCCAAGAGGCGGTTCGATCCGGAAAGGGGCGTCTCCTTTGTGGCATTCGCGGAACAGCGGGTATTCGGCGCCATACAGGACTGGCTGAGAAAGCTGCCCACAGTGCCGGTGCCCCAGAAGAAGTGGCAGGAGGTAAAACGGCTGCAGCGGGCCCAGGAAGAGGCCCTCGGCGAGGAGGACCAGACGAGGGCGGTGCAGGAGGCGCTGGACTGGGACCAGGAGAAGGTGGAACAGGTGCGGCAGTATGTTCCCCAGATGGTGTTCCTGGACCAGCAGCCCGACAGGGACGACGAAGACCGGGCGCCCTTCCAGCTTGCCGACACTGCGGGGCTTACGCCCGAGCAGGAGTACATGCGGCAGGACCTGCGTGAGGCGCTTCACGGCTGCATGAAGATATCGTTGAGCGCGGAGGAGAGGCACATAATCATATCGAGGATACTTCATGGGACCACACTCAAGGACCTTGCCAAGACCTACGGCTGCTCCATCGAATGGGTGAGAAGGAGGCAGCTCAAGGCCCAGGCCCTGCTGAAGAAATGTCTTGAGGAGAAAGGCTACAACGTGGAGGAAGGCTATGAATACAACGTCGCGGAATGCCTGTGAGAAGAAAATAGGTCTCAAGGAGGCGCTGGAGATCTGGGCCTCCACCGCCAAGGCCGATGGCGACCACATAGACCAATCGAGGTTGGAGGTCCTCGCCTCTGAGGGGGGGATGGCCTCCGCCCTTCCCCACGAGATGGAACACCTGTCACTCTGTCCAGTCTGCATGGAGTCGTGGAACCGGATGGTACAGGCGGCCTCCTCTGGGGAAGAGGACTCTACGGTCTCGCTGGACCACATAGAGACAGCGCCGGACTTCTCCATGGACTACTGCATGATGCAGGCGGCAGCATCTCCCCAGGCCCACGCGGTGGAGATGGTGAGCGCTTCCGGAGACTTTACGGTTTCCATTTTACCTGATATGGAAGAGGAGGAGAGCGTGATGGTGACGTTGCAGGTGGCTCCCGACCGCCTCCCCAAGTATGAAGGCAAGGAGGCCGTTGTAAGGGACTACTTCGGCGACGTGCTGTTCCAGAGGCCGATAACCGGAGGCAGGGCGGCCGCCCTGCTGGAGGAAGCCGATTTCAAAAGGCTGCAACTACTGAGCATAACCACCAAATGAGGGAGAAGACATGGATACTGCTCGCAAGTGAAAATGCGGTACCACTCCATGTCACCCTCCACCAGGCCCCTCCCAATTCCCCCCGTCCAGTAGAGGTCTTTCTCATAACCGACCAGCCGCCCGAGGTCCTGCAATCGGCCCAGCGT
>WFVQ01000042.1 GCA_015491585.1 Deltaproteobacteria bacterium | reverse complement strand
TTCAGTTGCCTGAGGGTGTGGAGATGGTGATGCCAGGAGACAATGTTCAGTTTACTGTGGAGCTGATTCAGCCCATAGCGATGGAGGAGGGTCTGCGTTTTGCGGTACGCGAGGGCGGCCGCACCGTCGGCGCAGGCGTCGTTACCAAGATATTGGAGTAGTCGGCCATGAGGGAAAAAATCGCGCTTGCATGTACGGAGTGTAAGCGCAAAAACTACACTACTACGAAGAATAAGCGCAACACTCCTGACAAGTTGCAGCTTAAGAAATACTGCCCCTTTGACAGGAGGCATACCGTTCACAAAGAGACCAAGATAAAATAGCAGCCCATCAGCAGGCCAGTAGCTCTAATTGGTAGAGCACCGGACTCCAAATCCGGGTGTTGGGGGTTCGAGTCCCTCCTGGCCTGCCATGCCTATTTGAAGGGGATGCGCCGAAGGCATAGGAAGGTGAAGCCGTGGCAAAAAAGAAGGTAAGGAAGCTGTCAGCAGCGCAGGGCCAGAAGAGGCCGGAGGCCCCGCCTGCAGGCAGCGACGCTCAGAAGGGTGCTTCAGAGTCCGCGGTCACTGCTCCAGCGCTTGGGCCGGTGGCCAGATTCGTGGAGTACCTGAAGGACGTCAAGGTGGAGTTCGGGAAGGTGACCTGGGCCTCCAAGAAGGACACCATCGGGCTCACGGTCGCTGTGCTCGCCATTTCGATATTCTTCGCGGCGTTCCTGGGCATGGCTGACATCGTGCTCTCGAAGCTCATTGGGCTGATGCTCTACTGATCATGGCACAGAAGTGGTACATCGTGCACACCTATTCGGGGTACGAGGCCAAAGTAAAGGCAGCGTTGCTCGAGCGCGTCCAGCAGTACGGGCTGGAGGACGTTATTACCGACGTGATCGTCCCTATGGAGAAAGTCGTGGAGGTGGTCAAGGGGCAGCGCAGGACCTCGCAACGAAAGGTTTTTCCAGGCTACATACTGGTCAAAATGGAGCTCAACGACCGTTCTCTTCACGTGGTGCAGAGCACGCCCAAGGTCACCGGGTTCGTTGGCGGGCAGAATAGTCCGACTCCGCTTACTGATCAGGAGGCGGAGAAGATCCTCCGCGATCTTGAGGAGAGATCTTCTAAGCCCATCCCGAAGTACGACTACCAGAAGGGCGATCACGTAACTGTGACAGAGGGGCCGTTCGCAAATTTCCACGGCGTGGTCGACGAGGTCAAACCGGAGAAGGGCAAGGTCCGAGTCCTGGTGTCCATCTTCGGGCGTTCGACCCCGGTTGAGCTCGAGTTCGGGCATATACAGAAGAGCAGCTAAGTCGATATTCAAAGGAGAACGTAATCATGGCCAAGCAGGTTGAAGCGCAGATAAAACTTCAGATACCGGCGGGGCAGGCCAGTCCATCGCCGCCGGTGGGCCCGGCTCTCGGTCAGCACGGCGTAAACATAATGGAGTTCGTCAAGGCCTTCAACGCCAAGACGGCGGACAAGCCGGGCATGATAATACCAGTGGTCATAACGGTCTATTCCGACCGTTCCTTCACGTTCATAATGAAGACCCCTCCCGCCTCGGACCTGTTAAAAAAGGCGGCCAAGGTGGAGAAGGGCTCGGGCGTGCCCAACCGGGACAAGGTGGGGAAGGTGACCAGGCAGCAAATTGAGGAGATCGCCAAGATTAAGATGCCGGATCTGACGGCCGCGGATCTCGATGCCGCCATGCGCACCATCGCCGGCACGGCCCGGAGCATGGGCATAGAGATAGTGGACTGATTGCAGGACCGGGAAAGAGGTGGGAGACATGGCTAAACGCGGAAAGAAGTACTTGCAGGTCAAGAAGAAAGTCGATACCACCAAGCTCTATTCCCTGGAAGAGGCGGTCAACTTGGTCCTTGAAACCCATTACGCCAAGTTCGATGAGAGCGTAGATGTTGCCGTGGTCCTTGGCGTCAATCCCCGTAAGGCGGATCAGAATGTCAGGGGATCGGTGGTCTTGCCTCATGGGACCGGTAAGACCCAGCGGGTGCTCGTCTTTGCCAAGGGCGAGAAGGTCAAGGAGGCCGAGGAGGCCGGCGCCGACTTCGTCGGCGGGGATGAGCTGGTGGCCAAGATCCAGGAGGGATGGTTGGATTTCGACCGGGTGGTCGCCACTCCTGACATGATGGGATCGGTGGGTAAGATAGGACGCATACTCGGTCCCAGGGGCCTCATGCCCAATGCCAAGACCGGGACCGTCACTTTCGATGTGGGCAAGGTGGTTAAGGAGATCAAGGCAGGAAAGGTGGATTTCAGGGTGGACAAGGCCGGAGTGGTTCACGCCCCGATTGGCAGGGTATCTTTCGGGGCTGACAAACTGAAGGAGAATTTCGCTGCATTCGCAGACACTATAATGCGTCTGAAGCCGTCCACCGCAAAGGGTACATATGTAAAGAGCGTCGCCATTTCTTCGACTATGGGTCCTGGAATCAAGGTGGATCCCTCCGAGGTGAAGGCGGCTGCTGCATAGCACGGCCAAAGGTCAAAGACAGTAGGTACACCGAGGTGTTTAATGGAGGCATACGGCCTCGCCTACCGAGACGGTGAACCTCTGCCTTTGGCAGTAGATAAAAAAACTGCCTGTGGCGGAAAGGGGGGATAGATTTGGCGATAACCAGAGAAAAGAAGGTCCAGATTGTAGAAGATCTGAAGGACAAGTTTGCTCGGGCCTCCATGGTGATCCTGGCTGATTGCACCGGTCTCACCGTGGGTGAGACCAACGAGCTGCGTTTCAAGCTCAGGGACGCCCAGGGCGAACTGAAGGTGGCGAAGAATACGCTGGTGCGTATTGCGGCCGCCGGGACGCAAGTCGAGGAACTCCTCGACGACCTTCGGGGCCCCAATGCTATGGTACTGGCCTATGACGATCCAGTCGCAGTGGCCAAGGCCCTGATGGAGTTTGCCAAGGACAATGACAATGTCCGGGTGAAGGTCGGTATCCTCGAGGGGTCCAAGATGGATGCCGATGGCGTGATCGCGCTGTCCAAGCTGCCAAGCAAGGAGGTCCTCATCGCCCAGCTCCTGTCTGTCATGGTTGCCCCGGCAACCGGGCTGGTGCAGGCGCTTTCCGGAATTCCCAGGAAGCTGCTTTATGCTCTCAACGCCATCAAGGATCAGAAGGAGCAGGGTTGATTTACCATTAGTCAAGAAAAGATTTCATTCCAGGAGGAAGAAAAATGGCTATTACCAAAGAGGATGTAATCGAGTTCATTTCAAATATGTCGGTTTTGGAGCTCTCTGAGCTCGTGAAGGAGCTTGAGGATAAGTTCGGTGTCAGCGCCGCTGCGCCTGTCGCGGTTGCAGCCGCTGCCGCTCCGGGCGCTGCCGACGGAGGTGCCGCGGCTGCCGAAGAGAAGACCGAGTTCGACGTGATCCTGGCCGAGGTCGGCAGCCAGAAGATCAAGGTGATCAAGGAGGTCAGGGCGGTCACCGGTTTGGGGCTCAAGGAGGCCAAGGAGCTCGTGGAAGGGGCGCCGAAGCCCATCAAGGAGGCGGTTTCCAAGGAAGAGGCCGAGAAGATCAAGGAGCAGATCGAGGCCGTCGGAGCAAAAGTCGAAATCAAGTAGTGTATCACCACCTATTGTTGTGTCACGTAGGCGCCCCGTCCGGGGCGCCTATTCTGGTTCTTCCGCGCTTCACGGCAGAGAGGATGGCACCGTGCAGGTGCGTCCTGTGTTCCGTGTAGGAGGAGTGGGGGAGTGTGGCCTTTTTTTGCCCATTTTGCTCGGTAGCTGTCGGGTGTCCTGGCAGATCTCTGGCAGGTCATTAATTCCCGGGTATACCCCTCATGCCTGTCATCAAAAAAATCCCAGATCGGGGCGAAGGTTATGAGAAAAGCGACAAATCTTCCCATTCGAAAGAGTTTCGGCCGTGTAGAGCATATCTTGGACGTTCCCTATCTCATCGCATTGCAGAAGGACTCCTACTTCGAGTTCCTGCAGAAGGACGTCGATCCTGAGGCCAGGGAGAACAAGGGGCTACAGGCGGCATTCAACAGCGTCTTTCCAATAAGCGACTTCTCCGGGGCCTCCACACTCGAGTTTGTGGAGTACAGGATAGGGGAGCCGAAATTCACCATCCAGGAGTGCATAGCCAGGGGCGCAACCTACGAGGCGCCGGTCAAGATCGTAGTCCGTCTGCTTTCCTATGACATGGACCAGGAGAGCGGGGTACAGTCCATCAGGGACATCAAGGAGCAGGAGATCTACTTCGGCACCATTCCTCTCATGACTGAGACCGGCACCTTCGTGATCAATGGGACCGAGCGCGTGGTGGTGAACCAGCTCCAGCGTTCTCCAGGCGTCTTTTTCAGCCACGATCAGGGCAAGAGCCACTCCAGCGGGAAGGTACTCTATTCCGCAAGGATCATCCCTGTGCGCGGCTCCTGGATCGATCTGGAGTTCGATCCAAAGGACATCCTTCACGTCAGGATCGACCGCCGCAGGAAGTTTCCGGTCACTATTCTGCTGAAGGCCATAGGATACACCTCCGAGGACATCCTGCGGGAGTTCTATAAGTGGGACACCTATTACCTCGAGGGCGATCTCGTCTACCGCAAGGTGAGCGAGACGCTCCAGGGGCAGAGGGCGAGCCTCCCTGTCACCAACCCGGAGACAGGGGAGGTGCTGGTCAGGGAGAACAGGAAGTTCTCCAGGACCATGTTGAAGAAGATGGCCGATCTGGGTATCGAGCGGATTCCGGTCTCCAACGAGGTGCTGGTGGGGCAGACCGTGGCGCAGGACGTGGTCGATCCCGAGACCGGAGAGGTCTTGCTGGAGGCCAACAACCCCATTACAGAGGAGCACCTCTCACTCTTCGCAGAAAAGGGCGTGAAGGAGGTGACGACCCTCTTCATCGACAGGGTGCGCTATGGCGCCGCCATCAGCGAGACGTTGAAGCAGGAGAGGATAGCCACCAGGGAGGAGGCCATATTAGAGGTCTATAAACGCTTGCGTCCCAGCAGCCCCCTTATCGAGGAGGTGGCCGAGAGGTTTTTCAATTCCCTTTTCTTCTCTCCGGAGACGTACGACCTCTCCGAGGTGGGACGCTATAAAATAAATCAACGGTTGAGATTGGACACCGATCTCTCCCAGAGGGTTCTCACCCCGGAGGACATCCTTCAGACGGTCAAGGAGCTGGTGAGGATCAAGGACGAGCAGGATGAGGTGGACGATATAGACCACCTGGGTAACCGCAGGGTTCGCTCTGTCGGAGAACTTGTGGAGAACCAATACCGGATCGGGCTGGTTAGGATGGAGCGGGCCATCAAGGAGCGCATGACGCTTCAGGAGATCGAGACCCTGATGCCCAACGATCTCATCAATCCCAAACCGGTGGCCTCTGCCCTGAAGGAGTTTTTCGGATCTAGTCAGCTCTCCCAGTTCATGGACCAGACCAACGCCCTGTCGGAGATCACCCACAAGCGCAGGCTGTCGGCGCTGGGTCCCGGAGGGCTCACCAGGGAGCGCGCGGGCTTCGAGGTGCGTGACGTCCATCCCACCCATTACGGAAGGATATGTCCCATCGAGACCCCGGAAGGTCCCAACATCGGTCTCATCGTCTCCCTGAGTACCTATGCCAGGATAAACAAGTACGGCTTCATCGAGACGCCTTATCAGTTGGTCAAAGACCGCAGGCCCACGGGGGAGATCGTCTACATGACGGCCTCGGAGGAGGAGAAGGAGACGATAGCCCAGGCCTCCACCAAGATCGAGAACGGCGTGATAGCAGAAGATTTCGTCGGGGCTCGCCGCAAGGGGGAGTTCGTCATGGTGCCGGCCGGAGAGGTCACTGCTATGGACGTGGCCCCGAATCAGCTGGTGAGCGTCTCCGCCGGTCTGATCCCGTTCCTCGAGAACGACGACGCCAATAGGGCCCTGATGGGTTCCAACATGCAGCGTCAGGCGGTTCCCCTGCTTAGGACCGAGGCACCGCTGGTGGGCACCGGCATGGAGAAGATGGTGGGCCGGGATTCGGGCGTTTCCATCGTGGCCAAGAGGGACGGCTGGATAGAGGATGTGGATTCCACCCGCGTGGTGGTCTGTTACGACGAGGACGAGGATAAGGGGCTTCCTCTTGAGGTAGAGATCCACAGGCTTACCAAGTTTCAGAAATCCAACCAGACCACAACCCTCAACCAGAAGCCCGTGGTTTACCAGGGGCAGAGGATTAGGAAGGGCGACGTCATCATAGATGGTGGTTCCACCAGCTACGGCGAGTTGGCCCTTGGCAAGAACGTGGTGGTGGCCTTTATGCCCTGGCAGGGATATAACTTCGAGGACGCCATAGTCGTAAGTGAGCGCATTGCCCGTGACGATGTTTATACCTCCATCCACATCGAGGAGTTCGAGGTGGAGGCCAGGGATACAAAGCTCGGCCGCGAGGAGATCACGAGGGATATTCCCAATGTGGGCGAGGAGGCCCTGAAGGATCTGGACGAGAGCGGAATTGTAAGGATAGGCGCCAAGGTCAAGGCCGGAGACATCCTGGTGGGCAAGGTGACGCCCAAGGGCGAGACGCAGCTCTCGCCGGAAGAGAAGTTGCTCAGGGCCATATTCGGAGAGAAGGCCGGTGACGTCAAGGACACATCGCTCCGGGTGCCCCCTGGGATCGAGGGGCTTGTCATCGGGGCCAACGTCTTCTGCCGGAAAGGTATGGAGAAGGATGAGCGGGCCAAGCAGATAGAGGACATGGAGGTGGCCAGGCTGCTCAAGAACCAGGAGGACGAGATCCTGGTGGTGCAGAAAAGCGCCTACAAGAAGCTGGAGCGGTACCTGGTGGGCAAGTCTCCGGCCATCACCATAAAGGACAGGAAGGGAAAGGTTATTCTTGAGGCGGAGCATCCCATTACTGCCGAGGCCCTCAGGAAGGTGCCGCTGAAGAAGTTCAAGACGCTGATATTGAGCGGACGCAAGGAGGTGGATCCCCGGGTCCTCGAGATCCTTACCTGGTACGATTCGAAGGTAGAGGAGATCAAACGCTCGGTGGAGGGCGCCATAGAACGGCTCAAGAAGGGAGACGACCTCCCGCCGGGCGTGGTGAAGATGGTCAAGGTCTATGTGGCCATGAAGCGCAAGCTCTCCGTTGGCGACAAGATGGCGGGCCGCCACGGAAACAAGGGTGTGGTTTCCAAGATCGTCCCGATTGAGGACATGCCATACTTCGAGGACGGGACGCCGGTGGATATAGTGTTGAATCCCCTGGGTGTTCCTTCGCGTATGAACGTGGGGCAGATCCTTGAGGTCCATCTCGGCTGGGCCGCCAAGAAGCTGGGAGAGCAGATAGCCGAGGCTGCACGGCAGTTCCAGGTAGACCTGGTGAAGAAGAAGCTGGGGGCAATCTATTCTGAAGAAGAGCTGGAGAGGATGATAGGCGGCCTCTCCGACGAAGAGATATGCGAGCTGGCCCGGTCCCTCCACAACGGCGTGCCGGTTGCAACACCAGTCTTCGACGGGGTAAAGGAGCAGGAGATAAGGCGCCTGCTGGTAGAGGCAGGTCAGTCAGAGCTGGGATCGGTGACCCTCTACGACGGGAAGACCGGCGAGCCCTTCTCCGAGCCGGTCACAGTGGGCGTCATGTACATGCTCAAGCTGCACCACCTGGTGGATGACAAGATACACGCCCGCTCCACCGGTCCGTACTCGCTGGTTACCCAGCAGCCCCTTGGCGGAAAGGCGCAGTTCGGCGGCCAGAGGCTTGGAGAGATGGAGGTCTGGGCAATGGAGGCCTATGGCGCGGCCTATTGCCTCCAGGAGTTCCTCACGGTCAAGTCCGATGACGTGCAGGGCCGTTCCAGGATGTACGAGCGCATCGTGAAGGGGAACAACTTCCTGGAGGCAGGTCTTCCGGAGTCCTTCAACGTCCTGATAAAGGAGCTCCAGGGCCTCTGTATCAATATCGAGCTCATAGAGTAGAATCGCCATCCAGGCATTTTGGAGATAGAAGAGGAGCAATTCCATGGAAGACATCTTCTCCTTGTTCACACGTCCTAAGGATCCGTTGAGCTGCAGGGCCGTCCGAATCTCCCTCGCATCCCCGGAGAACATACTGGAGTGGTCGCACGGCGAGGTGAAACAGCCGGAGACCATCAACTATCGGACCTTCAAACCCGAGCGCGACGGCCTCTTCTGCGCCAAGATCTTCGGGCCTGTCAAGGATTACGAGTGCCTGTGCGGCAAATACAAGAGGATGAAACACCGCGGCATCATCTGCGAGAAGTGCGGTGTCGAGGTCATACAATCCAAGGTCCGTAGGGAGCGGATGGGCCATATTTCCCTGGCCGCCCCTGTGGCCCACATCTGGTTTCTCAAGAGTCTGCCGAGCAAGATCGGCGCCCTGCTCGACCTGACCCTCAAGGAGTTGGAGCGGGTTCTCTATTTCGAGTCCCACATAGTCATCAGATCAGAGATGCCAGAGATCCCGGTGGGCACGGTCATGACCGACGAGGCCTACCACAAGAACATCGAGAATTTCGGCGAGAAGTTCGAGGTGGGCATGGGGGCCGAGGCCATCTATGAACTCTTGAGCCAACTGGATCTCGACAAGCTCTCCACAGAGCTCAGGGAGGAGATCCTCACCACTAAGTCCGAGGCCAAGAGGAAGAAGCTGGGCAAGCGGCTCAGGGTGGTAGAGGCCTTCAGGGAGAGCGGCAACAGGCCAGAGTACATGATACTGAGCGTTATACCTGTGCTGCCACCTGACCTGAGGCCGTTGGTGCCCCTGGACGGCGGGCGTTTCGCCACCTCTGACCTCAACGACCTGTACCGTAGGGTGATAAACAGGAACAACCGGCTCAAGCGGCTCATGGAGCTCGACGCACCGGATATCATAGTCCGCAATGAGAAGCGCATGCTCCAGGAGGCGGTGGACGTCCTCTTCGACAACGGCCGCCGCGGAAGGGTGGTCACCGGCACCAACCGCAGACCTCTGAAGTCCCTCTCCGACATGCTGAAAGGAAAGCAGGGCCGCTTCCGCCAGAACCTCCTCGGCAAGCGCGTTGACTACTCGGGGCGTTCGGTGATCGTTGTGGGCCCTGAGCTCAGGCTGCATCAGTGCGGCCTGCCGAAGCGCATGGCCATCGAGCTCTTCAAGCCTTTCATATATAACAAGCTCGAGGAAAAGGGCCTGGTTACCACCATCAAAAGCGCCAAGAAGATGGTGGAGAAGGAGGTCTCGGAGGTGTGGGATGCCCTGGACGAGGTGGTCAGGGAGTATCCTGTGATGCTCAACCGCGCTCCCACCCTGCACAGGCTGGGTATCCAGGCGTTCGAACCCGTTTTGATCGAGGGCAAGGCCATACAGCTCCATCCGCTGGTATGCGTTGCATACAACGCCGACTTCGACGGCGACCAGATGGCGGTTCACGTCCCACTGTCGGTGGAGGCCCAGACCGAGGCCAGGGTGCTGGTGATGTCCACCAATAACATCCTCTCCCCGGCCCACGGAGGCCCCATAATCCAGGCCACCCAGGATATCGTGCTGGGTATCTATTACATGACACGGGAGCGGTTGAATGTGAAGGGAGAGGGCAAGGCATTCAGCTCCAAGGAGGAGGTGCTGGCTGCATGGTACACCGGTGCGGTCCATCTCCAGGCCAGGGTCAAGGTCCGCATCGGGGAGAAGCTTGTTGACACCACTGTGGGCCGCGTCATACTCTCCGAGGTCCTGCCTGAGGAGATCCCGTTCGACCTCGTCAACAAGGTGATGAGGAAGAAGGACATCAATGCCCTCATCGATTATGCGTGGCGCCATGCCGGTGCCAAGAAGACGGTCCTCATTGCCGACCGTCTCAAAGACCTCGGCTACCGGTTCGCCACCATCGCCGGTATCTCCATCGGGATCAACTACATGACCATTCCGGTAAAGAAGGAGGAGATCCTGGCCAAGGCGCAGGAGGAGGTTACCGAGGTCATCAGGCAGTACTCCGAGGGCCTCATCACCGACGGCGAGCGGTACAACAAAGTGGTCGACATATGGACCAGGGCCACCGACGAGGTCACCAAGGAGATGATGAACGAGATAGCCTGGGAATACGTCAAGACCGCAGACGGCAAGGTCGAGGAGGTGCCCAGCTTCAATCCCATCTTCATCATGGCCGACTCCGGGGCCAGGGGCAGCAAGGATCAGATCCGCCAGCTCGCAGGTATGAGGGGACTCATGGCCAAGCCATCCGGCGAGATCATCGAGTCGCCTATCAAGGCCAACTTCCGCGAGGGTTTGAGCGTCCTCGAATACTTCATCTCTACCCACGGCGCCCGCAAGGGCCTCGCGGACACCGCCTTGAAGACCGCCAACTCCGGTTATCTCACCCGCCGCCTCGTGGACGTTGCGCAGGACTCCACGGTCACTATGGAGGACTGCGGCACCGTTGACGGCATAGAGATCGAGCATCTCATGGAGGGGGGCGAGATAATCCAGCGGCTGGG
>WFVQ01000041.1 GCA_015491585.1 Deltaproteobacteria bacterium | reverse complement strand
GGTCTGGCAGGGTCGCCGCCCGGAGAAGGCGAGGCACTGGCAGGGCCGCTCTCCCGGCTCTGTCTCGATCTTGCCCTCCAGATAGCCGAGGACGGAGAGGGCGTGACCAAAGTGGTGAAACTGGTGGTCACAGGAGCGGCGAACCACCGGGAGGCCGAGCTCGTGGCAAGGACTGTCGGGGCCTCTCCACTGGTGAAGACTGCATTCTACGGCCAGGATCCCAATTGGGGCAGGATACTGGCCGCCGCGGGCAGGAGCGGCGCGGCCCTGGCTCCAGAGCAGGCCTCCATAGCCGTGAACAACACCGTGATCGTAGAAAATGGACGGGCCACAGGCAAGGAGGCGGAGCAGAAGGCAGCGCGTTCTATGCAGGAGAGCAGGTTCGAGGTGCGGCTCGACCTCGGTGTCGGAGAGGGCGAATACTGGCTCTACACCACGGACCTCACCCCTGAGTACGTTCACATC
The DNA here is from genome assembly GCA_015491585.1 of Deltaproteobacteria bacterium. Lineage (GTDB taxonomy): Bacteria > Desulfobacterota > Dissulfuribacteria > Dissulfuribacterales > S140-46 > S140-46. The sequence goes on along the minus strand of WFVQ01000041.1, from coordinate 29,369 downwards.
AACGCAGACTACCGCACATAGAAATGAAAATAGCCTTAACCGGGGCCAGCGGCTTTGTTGGAACCCATCTGCGCGAACGCTTCAAGGACCACGTGATCCTGGCGCGGGGAGACTCGGTGGCGGAGATACACCGGAAGCTCCGGGGCGTGGACGCGGTGGTGAACCTGGCCGGCGCGCCCATCATGAAACGGTGGAGCGGCTCTCATAAAAGGCTAATGTGGGAAAGCCGCATCAGTACCACCCGGAAGGTGGTCGAGGCCATGGAGAAGAGCGATGTCCCTCGCCTAATCTCCACCTCCGCTGTGGGCATCTATCCCGACGACACCGAATGCAGCGAGGATTGCCCTCACCTGGCCGACGACTTCCTGGGTTCCCTCGCCAAGGCGTGGGAAGAGGAGGCCTTCCGCTTCTCCAGGGAGGTGACCGTGCTCAGATTCGGGATCATCCTGGGCCGGGAGGGCGGAGCGCTGGGCAAGATGCTCCTCCCCTTCAGGCTGGGCCTTGGCGGCCCTATCGGCGACGGCTCCATGATGATGAGCTGGCTGCACATAGACGACCTGATGGAGATATATAAATTCGTGTTGGAGCGCCGGATTACAGGAGTGGTAAATGCGGTGGCCCCCAGGCCCGTCACCAACAGGGAGTTCACGGCCGCCCTATCCAGGGCCGTTGGGATGCCTGCGTTCATTCCCGTCCCCTCCTTGCTCCTGCGCCTCATATTCGGGGAGGGAGCAACGGTCCTTACGGCCTCCAAGGTCGCCGTCCCCCGGCGGCTAATGGATGCCGGATTCGATTACGGGCATGGCGAGATAGGAGAGGCATTGGACCACATTATCAACGGAAGCCGCTAAACCAAACGGCTTCCGTACTCAACCACCTGCACCCTGTATGTCCTCTATCTCAAGCCACTTGATACCTTCCTCTCTGGAGCGGAATACCATTATAGTCCTTACAGCGGAGAGGAACTCGTACATCCTGGATAGACCGAACGCCAGATCAGATGGCGCAATTATTGCGGCCTTGACCCGCCTTCCGGCAAAAAGTTGTCCCACGTAGGCGGCATGTTTCTCCAGATCTCTTGTATCAAGGCAGGAGAGATCCGCGTCTTCCAGGTCGATTAGAAATTTGTCCATCTCCGCAAAGGGGCGGAGAGCCGTTATCTCCTTTACTGTGGAATGGAGCTCGGGGCCATCAACTCGGCCGTAACGTCTGAGGAACAACACCTTTTGCTCCATGTCGAAGTGGTATTCACATCCCATGCACATCTCCCAGAGAATATGTAAAGGTCTCCACCACTTTGTCAGCGGGCATGGGCCGCCCAACATGAAACCCCTGCACGAGATCACAACCTAGACCGCGAAGGAAGGCGAGCTGTTCCCCATTTTCCACACCCTCAGCAACGCTCCTGAGCTCAAGGCTTTTGGAGAGTGAAAGCGTGGCTTTGGTGATGGCAACGCTATCCTTATTGTAAGGGAGGCCGCTCACGAACGAACGGTCGATCTTCAACTCGTCTATTGGCAAATGCTTGAGGTAATACATGGAGGAATAACCAGTGCCGAAATCGTCCATGGAAATCTGGAGCCCGAGTCCCTTCAATTCCATCATCACTTCCATTGCGCGTTCCTCGTCATCCATCACCACCCCCTCTGTAACCTCAATTATAAGGGCTCCAGCAGGTAAGGCATGCAACTCCAGGAGCATCTTTATGTGCTGCACTAGCCCCTTGCTCCTAAACTGTCTGGGGGATAAGTTTACGGCCAAAGAGACATTGTGCCCCTGGGCACGCCAAGCGGACAGTTGCTCGCACGCGGTCTTCACCACCCATTCCCCTATAGGCACGATGAGCCCGCTCTCCTCGGCTACACGTATAAATTCGGCCGGAGGGACCAGCTCGCCCGTCTCATCGATCCAGCGCAAAAGGGCCTCAACTCCTACCACCTTGCCACTGCGGAGATCCAACTTCGGCTGGTAATAAAGAAATAGTTCTTCTTTTTGCAGGGCGTTGTGTAGCCTCTCCTCCAATATGAGCCGCCTGACCACCTTCTCGTTCATCTTAGGAGTAAAAATGTGAAACGAATTTTTCCCCTCCTCTTTGGAACGATACATTGCGATCTCAGCGTTCTTTAAAAGCACCTCAACATCCACTCCATCGTCAGGATAGAAAGCGATCCCCATGCTAACGGAGAGCCGGATCTCTCTGCCCTTATATTTGAAGGGACGGGAAACGGCCTCCAGGATCCGGCTGGTCACCTCCAGCACCTGGGCTCCCTCCGTGAGATCAGCTATCACCACCACAAACTCATCGCCTCCCAGTCTTCCGACGATATCGTCTTTTCTCACACAACTTGCCAGCCTGCGCGCCATCTCCTGAAGAACTTGGTCACCGACATTAAATCCTATGGCCTCGTTAACCAGCCTGAAGTCATCGATGTCTACCGAAATGACAGCTAACTTCTCACCGTGTATGGCCGCATGTCCTATGACCTTGCCCAGGAGATCGGTGAAAAGCTTCCTGTTGGGGAGGCCGGTTACAGCATCGTAGTTTACATTGACCTCCAGATTCTCCTTAATTTCGTGTATCTCAGACATATCATGGAAAAGGGCAACATAATTCGTAACCTCTCCCTTTGAATTTTTTATAGCCTTGATGGTCAACCACTCAGGATATGCCTCACCACTCTTCCTTCTATTCCAAATCTCACCGCTCCACTCTCCTTTCTCCAGCAAAGTGCGCCACATGGCCTCGTAAAACTCCTTGTCGTGGCGATCGGACTTTAGCACACGGGGATTCTGGCCTAGGACCTCTTCCGCCGAATAGCCGGTAATCCGAGTAAATGCAGGATTGACCGAAATAATGTTGCCCTTTGCATCGGTTATGGTAATGCCTTCTATACTGCTCTCGAAGATCTCCTTGGCCAACTCAAGTTGAGTCTCTGTCTCGATAAAGCCAGTTATATCCTGAAAAACTCCTGTCACGACCCAATCGTCACCATCACCCAGCACAGCCAGCTCGCAATGAAGCACATGACGCACTCCTTTGCGCTCTACAACCAGATTGAGAGCCACCGGTTCCTTACCGGCGGCGACTCTGTCGAGGGCAGATCTTAGCCGGTCCTGGTCTCCGGCCTCGAACGCATCCAGCAGCCGGGAGATGGGCAGGATATCGCCTTGGAAATCAAGGGATAAGATACGCTTAAGCTCCTCGCTGCAGACGGCGACACCTTCCTCAGGCCGGTATTCAAAACTACCCACTCTTGCCAGACGCTGGGCATTGGCTAAATGGATTCGGCTTCTCCTGAGACGAGCTTCCATCTCTCGTCTCCTTCTGTCGTGCATGAGGATCTTTCCAAGAATAGTGGAAAGACTTTTGAGAAAATGTTTCCCCTCTTCCCCTTCAGTGTGGCCAGTGGAGAGATGTAGGCAAAAGACGCCTAGCAAATCATCGCCAACCATCACCGGCACGGCATAACGGCCGTAATCCCCTCCACTATCATGTATAATGCAACGGGCCCGCTCCGTATCAGTGGTAAACATCAACTGACGCTGCACGGCTGCGGTTCCGCACAGGCATTCAGCCAACTCTACTGTGGAACACCGTTCCTGCATCCCAATATCTAGACCGACCTGGGCAAGAAGAGAAAGACGCCCTTTTCTCTCATCGTATGCCCAAAATACCGCCTTGGCTATATTCCCCAGGAAGTTGCAAGCGAGTAACCGCTCAAAAATCTTTGTAATGCGCACAGCAAGAGGCTTATCCTGCCAGCCAATCAGCATCGCCTCATTTAACGCCTCTAGCTGACAGGCATATGCCTTCATCTCCAACTCCATCTTAACAATGGAAGTTATGTCGCGGCCATATACCACCAGCGCCTTTCTGCTGCCATCGGAGTGATACAAAGGGATCTTGCAGATATCGAAGGCCCTTATCCCGCCGCCTGGAGTCTTGACAAACTCCCGGCGGTCCCAAATACCGCCCTTGTTCCACGCCTCCTCGTCGCTCTCCTGACACACCATCAGGGCATTCCTGAAGGCCGGAGAAAGCTCGGCCAATTCAGAATCACGTTTGTATCTCCAATCCACCTCCTGGAGTTCAAAAAGTTTCAACAGAGCATTGTTGGCAACGAGCCAACGGGACTGACCGTCTTTAAAACAAACGACATCAGGAATGACCTGAAAAAGGACCTTTAGCAACTCTTCGTGCCCGGACAGTTCCGGCAATTTTTCCACTATATCCAACACATCAAAACCCATTCACCCCAAAAGAAAAGCGCCCTTTACAATCACATATTCAAAAAATATAAGGCCTCTGCCAAAAAGTCTAGTACACTAAAACAATTTTAACATCCTTGTAACTTTAGCTTACTGAAATGCGCGCTCAATTCCATTGCGAGTCAATAGATTTGCTTCACCGCCGCAAAGTCCTGGTCACCAAATCCCTTTTGCATGGCCGCATTGAAGCGTTTCCAAACCTCTCTGCCCACGGGAATTGGTATGCCGCACTCCTCGGCAGTGTGGAGTATGAATCCAAGGTCCTTCTCCATGTGCTTCAGGGGGAACTGTGGAGGGAATTTTCCCTCTTTAGCCATCTCGCCCTTGATCTTAAAAAGAGGACAAGCCATTGCTCCTGACAACACCGCCTCCAAAATGGCCTCCGTCTCCAGGCCGCACCTTTCCCCCATTGCAATGGCCTCAGAAAACCCGGCCATCATGACGGCAAGAAGCAGGTTGATCACCATCTTCATCGTTGAGCCATCTCCGACCTGGCCACAATGGACAACTTGCTTGCCGATACAGCCAAACAACTTCTCCCTGGCCTGGATCTCATTCTCGTCTCCACCGGCCAATATCACCAAGATCCCTTGCTCTGCCTGGACCTTGGAGCCTGAAACCGGCGCATCGATGAACCCCGCCCCGGTGTTAGCTATACGTTGCCCAAGGGAACGGGTATAAGCGGGAGGGACAGTGCTCATGTTTATTACTGTCTTACCCGGCCCGAGCCTTCCGAACAGCCCATCCTCACCCTCAAGTACAGCATCGATGGCGTCCGGCCCGGTCAGCATCAGGATCACGTCATCTGCCCACTGACCGACTTCTGCCGGTGTCCCCGCCCTTTTCGCCCCACTGTCCTCAAGCGGCTTCACCTTGGCCGCCGTCCTGTTGTAGGCCATTACCTGGAAGCCGCCCGCCAACACATTTAGTGCCATAGGCTTCCCCATGATTCCCATGCCTATAAACCCTATCTTTTCCATGCTTCTTCTCCTTCCCTAAAGGATCACGACCACCTCTTCATGAGGCCGTCTTTTAGAACATGACGATGATATCAACCATTTTAGAGGAGGAAATCCCTTTTTCCGAGGAGTTTCTCTCTAAAACTACCCTCGCATGGTGATGAAGAAAAGCGTACAATGGATAAAAGAGCCAGGAGGTATAGCCATGAAGAAAAGCTGGTGGAAACCCACGGCACTGGCCGTTGTGATTGGGATGATCACTGCGGCCACCGTCATGGCGGTCGATCTCGAACTGCTGGTCAGATCGCCAATGGGGGGAAGATGACGCTCCAACCTCAACACCGCCGTGGGCGTGCTCGACGACCTGAAAGGGGTGAGACTGATCGTGACTCCCCAGGAGATGATCAAGAAAGGGGAACCGGTGCCAGCGGTCAAGATAGATGGTAAGGCCGTTGTATGGGACAAGGGGCCGGGCAACGGCGTCATCTCAGAAGAAGAGCTGGAAAAGATCTTGATAGATCATGGGGCTGAAGAGAGGGAATGATCCCAGGGAGGAGACACAAGATGGGGCCGCTGAGGCCCCATCCCTATTTCACCTTGTCTCCATATTTTGCGATTATGGCATCCACAACATCTTTGGCTGAGTTGAAAGCCCCCATTATGCTGCCCTTGTCCAGCACCAGGTCACCAGCCAGAAAGAGGCCCGGAATGTTGCTCTCCCCATCTGGCCCGACCTTTGGCTTCCGGCCGTCGCATTCCACGCCTATACCCTCGAGAAACGTCGATGGCGCCATTCCACCAAGGAAATAAAAGACGGCATCAAACTCCATATCGCGCCCATCCTTGAAATGGACCAGGACCTTGTCATCCTTGGGCTCAAGCCCTTCGATGTCGGTCCCAAGCATCAGCGTCAGGCTCCCCTTTGAGCTGTAGTCGTCCAGGGCGCACATGTTCACCTCGTTTATCCTGAAGAACTTCTCTCTCCTGTACGAGAGAAACGCCTCGTTCTCCTTAGCGAGAAAACACGCCGCTTCTGCCGCAGAGTCCCCGCCCCCGACTATTAGCACCTTCTTGCCAGTGATAGGCTTCTTTGGCAGGGCAAAGAAGACCTTGTCCTTGATCTCCTTGGGTATCGGATAGCTGGGCTTGTTGGGCTTTCCAAAAATGCCTATGGCCACCACTACTACTGGTGCCTGGAACTCCAGCCCTCCGCCAGTGATGACCTTGAAGCTCCCGTCGTCCTGACGCTCTATCTTCTGGACTTCGTTCCGGAACCGCACATCTATTCCGTACTCCTTAACCACCCGCTCCATGCGGTCGAGGAACTCCTCCCTGGACTCGGTGTCGAAGGAGAGCAGCCCCTTGGGCTCCACCTTGACCTTTCGGTATACCGGATCCACCCTCTTGCCCTCGTGGAATAGCGTCACCACCGTGTCACAAAGGTGTCCGGCCTTCTCGCAGACCACCACCGGATCGATACCAGCCTCCTTGGCCTCCACGGCAGTGGCGATGCCAGCCGGCCCCGCCCCGGCGATTACGATCTTGACCTGCTCCATATCGTGATACCTCCTTGACTTTTCCAATAGCCATAAGAGATAACAGATAACCTGCGACCTCTTCAACCCGCACGGGCGGCTTGCCTTTTGGCCTGGCCGGGCTTAGACTCTGGGGCCAGGAGGAGACCTATGGACTCGGGTTACTGCCAGAAGGACGCCAAGGAGGTTCCGCTGGATAGGGGTTGCAGGCACCCCAAGGACTACTGCCAGTTCAGGCAGGCGTGCATGATCCACTTTCTCCAGAAGGAGAGGGAACAGAAGCTCCGGGACAGGCCCAATGAGGATACTTCTGACCAACGATGACGGCATACACGCTCCGGGTATTTGCGCCATCTACTATGCGTTGAAGGATGAACACGAAGTGGTAGTGGTAGCCCCGGAAAGCGAGAGGAGCGCGGTTGGGCACGCCATAACCCTCGCCGATCCCTTGCGTGTACGACGGATATGCATGGGAGGATTCATGGGCTGGGCGGTCAACGGAACTCCTGCCGACTGCGTCAAGCTCGGCCTCGCCGAACTGGCCGGAGGCGAGGTAGATGCCGTGATTTCAGGCATAAACCAAGGGGCAAACGTGGGGATAAACATCCTCTATTCCGGGACCGTGTCTGCCGCAACGGAGGCCGTAATAATGGGCACGGCGGGCATAGCTGTATCACTGGATTCTCTCACCACGCCCGATTTCTGCTTCTCAGCTTCCTTGGTCGCTGCAAACGTAAAACTACTGGCAGACCTCTCCATATCGCTGAAACGGGCCATCAACATCAATGTGCCCAGGCTGCCGCCCCAAGAGATAAAGGGGCTAAAGGTCACAGTCCAAGATCAGCGGCGTTTCGTCGAGTGTTTCGAAAAACGCACCGACCCCCGTGGCAATATCTATTACTGGCATTCGCCCCAGGGCTTCCCAAATGGAGGGGGCGAGGGGACCGATATATCTGAATTGAAAAGGGGATACATCACCATCACCCCTGTCTCACACCACCTAAGCGACGACATAGCCATAACGAATATCTCAAAAGTTATCAACCAGTTGAACACATTCATTACTAATGGTGCGTAAGGCGTATCGCCTGGACTGATGGAAGGGGAATTTTTTTTAATGAAGCCCTCAAGTTTTTTTTATTTACTTCCGAAGTAAGTACCAATGCATCAAGCATTATATTATATTTCATTATATCAATTGAGATGTTAGGGGATATAACATGGCTGAAAGAAAACGGAACAGACCATTCACCAAGGAAGATGTCAAGTTCGTCCACGAGAATTACGCCGAGATGACAGCGCAGGAGATTGCAGAAGCCCGTGGTCTCTCCCGTTTCCAGGTGGCCAAGATCGTCAGCGAGCTCCGCAAGAACGGGATAAAGCTGCCGCGGAAGAGCGCCAAGCGCAAGAATCCTGTGGTCCAGTACGTGGAAGAGCTGGGCATAAAGCCCAAGAGGGGACGCAGGGGAAGAAAGAAGAAAGAACAGACTTAAAGCGACGCAACCCCATACCGGCCCGCGCCCCGGGGTCATAACGGCCCCGGGGCACACTTCGCCCGCCAGACGCCACTTCCTTCACACGCGCAGCAGAGAGGAGGATTGCTACACCCTCCGCGACGTGGTATCAATAGTCTCGCCCGAAACCTCGTCTGTATGCCGCACCAGGAGAGTGCCATGGATTTTGAAGCCGTAATCGGCCTGGAGGTCCACGTCCAGCTCCAGACCGAAAGCAAGATATTCTGTTCCTGTTCCACCACCTTCGGGGCCCCTCCAAACTCCCACACCTGCCCAGTGTGCCTGGGAATGCCTGGAGTCCTTCCTGTTCTCAACCGCAAGGTGGTGGAATACGCCATGAAGATGGCCCTTGCCACCAACTGCCGGATAAACCGGCGTTTCGTATTCGCAAGGAAACAGTATTTCTATCCAGATCTACCCAAAGGGTACCAGATATCCCAGCACGATCTCCCAATAGCTGAACACGGCCACATCGAGATAGAGACTGCTGATGGCAGGAAGCGCATAGGAATCACCAGGATACACATGGAGGAAGATGCTGGAAAGCTGGTCCACGACGAGACCCGCCCCATCAGTTACGTGGACCTAAACCGAACCGGCGTTCCTCTCATAGAGATCGTAAGCGAGCCCGACATGCGAAGCCCCGAGGAAGCCGCCGCATACCTAAAGGCACTGAGAGAAATAGTGCGCTACCTGGGCATCAGCGACGGCAACATGGAGGAGGGCAGCCTCAGGTGCGATGCAAACATATCGCTGAGGCCAAGGGGAGAGGAAAAGCTCGGCACCAAGGTAGAACTCAAGAACATGAACTCCTTCCGTCACGTGCAGAAGGCCCTTGAATACGAGATAAGGCGGCAGTCGGCACTGCTGCTCGACGGGCAAGAGCTGGTGCAGGAGACCAGGCTATGGGACGTGGCGAAGGGTGTCACCCTCTCCATGCGGAGCAAGGAAGAGGCCCACGACTACCGTTACTTCCCGGATCCAGACCTGGTTCCCACAGAGATCGATGAAAGCTGGCTTGAATCAGTGGCCGCATCACTGCCGGAGCTCCCCCAGGCCAAGAGGGAGCGCTTCCGTTCACAGTATGGGCTTCCTGATTATGATGCTGCGATCATCACCTCGTCCAGGCCGATGGCGGACTTCTTCGAGGAGTGCGTCTCCCTGTTCGACGACCCAAAAGGGGTGAGCAACTGGATGATGGGCGAAGTGGCCAAGCTACTCAACGAATACGGCGTGGAGATAGAAGAGAGCCGCCTGACTCCCTCCCACCTCGCCGAGATACTCTCCCTGATCAAGGAGGGCACCATAAGCGGCAAGATAGGCAAATCCATACTCGCCGAGGTCTTCGAATCCGGCCGGTCGCCGAGGGATATCGTGAAGGAGAAGGGGCTGGAGCAGGTCAGCGACACCGGCGAGCTCGAGGCGGTGGTGGACTCCATAATCCAGCGCCATCCCGCTGAGGTCGAAAAATTCCGCGCGGGCAAGACCAAGGTCATGGGATTCTTCGTTGGGCAGATTATGCGCGAGACAAAGGGCAAGGCCAATCCTAAGGTCGTCAACGAACTGCTGCTGAAAAAGCTGAACAAATGAGCAAGGCGGAGCGGATAAGGGCCAGATTGAGAGAGAGAGGAGGTTCCTCCGTGGTCCCCATAGACTGGGACGGCAAGCTCCTCTCGCTGCTGGATCAGCGGCTGCTGCCACATGAGGAGAGGTGGCTCCACCTCTCCTCGTGGGAGGAGGCCGCCAAGGCCATCACCGACATGGTCGTAAGGGGAGCGCCGGCCATAGGCATCACCGCGGCCTTCGGGATGGTGCTCGCCGCCAAGGCCAATCGTGAGAGATGGGGGGAGGCCCTGATCGAACGCCTGGAAGAGGCTGGAAAGGGATTGAGTGAAGCGCGCCCCACCGCGGTCAACCTCTCGTGGGCCGTGAAACGGATGCTGGGAAGGGCCCGCGAGGGGCTGGACGATCCAGTGGGCAACCTGGAGACAGAGGCGGTCTCCATCTGGGAGGAGGATGTCGAGGCCAACTTGGCTATGGGCGATGCAGGAGCCGCTCTCATTCCCGACGGAGCCACGATACTCACCCACTGCAATGCAGGGGCCCTCGCCACGGGGGGCTATGGCACGGCCCTGGGGGTGATCAGAAGCGCCTATAGGGTCAAGAATGGAATCTCCGTGTTGGCCGACGAAACCAGACCGTGGCTCCAGGGCTCCCGCCTCACTGCATGGGAACTCCTGAAGGATGGCATCCCTGTCTCACTCGTGGTGGAAGGCGCGGCAGGCTCGCTCATGAGACAGGGAAGGATACAGGCGGTGGTCGTGGGCGCGGACAGGATAGCCGCCAACGGAGACGTGGCCAACAAGATAGGGACGTACAACCTCGCTGTGCTGGCCCGCGCCCACTGCATCCCCTTCTATGTGGCTGCGCCTACCTCCACTCTCGATCCCGCCACCGCCACCGGGGAAGAGATCGTGATAGAGGAGCGTCCCGAAGAGGAGGTGCTCACCCTGCTGTCGAGCCCTCTGGCACCTCCTGGTGCAAGGGCCGTGAACCAGGTGTTCGACATCACTCCCGCCCACCTGGTGACCGCCATCGTCACCGAAAAGGGAGTGCTCAAGCCTCCATTCCACCGGGCCATCGAAAGTGTCCTCCAGGCTTGACAACTATCTCCACCTGCTGGCCAATTTCTTCGAGGCCCACACTGTGGCCCTCGTACTGCGCGAGGCCAGGGAGAGGCTCGTGGTCTCCCACTATTGCACATTGAGCGACGCGCTGATGCCAGGCGCAGCCATCGCGCCCGGTCAGGGCATCTTGGGCTGGATCTACAGGGAGGGAAAGACCGTTCACGTGACGCGCTTCGACAGGGATACACGCACACTTGGCATATATCAGCGGGATGTTGGAATAAAGGCGCTGCTGGCCGCACCCCTGCCCGATGGTGAGGGCGTACTCATGATAGACAGCAAGAGCCGTTACGCATTCACCGAGAAGCGCCAGAAGATATTCCGCAACTGCCCTGGCATCGCCGCTTCCCTCCTGGAATTGGAACACCAGAAGGCAGAGCTCCAGGGACTTAAGAGCTTCTATGCGCTCCAGTCCCAGCTCGCCCTCTCGCACCTCCCCCCTCTCCACGTCATAGCCGCCCATCTGGAGGCGGAGGGGGCCCTATCCGCCTGCCTGCCGAAAGGATCCGACCAATACCGAGTGACTGATGCCCTGGGACAGTGGCGCTCGCCCTCGATCCTCGGCAGGTCCATCTCCGTGTCGGAAGGGCTGGTGGGCTGGTGCTTCCGGTATAGACGCCACCTTCGCCTACGGAAACCCCTCTCCCCGAGACAGTTTCTACTCTACAAGGGCGAAAGGGTGCAAAAATCGGGCAGACTGGTTATTATCCACGTCGAGGAGGATGGATGGTCTAATGTCATGGCTTTCAACGGGGACTTCGATCTCTCTTCCTATCCAAAGGGATTCGAAGCCATCTTAGCGTTGGCGGCCAAAGGGGCCGGGCAAGGCGGCTTTGTGTGCTCATAGATCCGGCCGCAGGGGAGGAGGAACGTCATGTCTGCCATCAAACTTTTGAAAAGCTTAGTCAAACAGGACTTCGCCATGGATCTTGGGACTGCCAACACCCTGATATATCTCCAGGGCGAAGGGGTGGTCCTCAACGAGCCCACTGCCATATGCCTCAACCAGGAGGGAGATGCCGTGGCCTTCGGCGCTGAGGCAAAGGAGTACCTGGGCCGCACCCCATCGGGTCTGAAGGCCCTGCGCCCCATGAAAGACGGGGTGATAGAGGACTTCGACGCCATGACCCTCCTGATAAAACATCTCCTGTCCAAGGCCCAGCAGGCCAAGGGCATATTGCCACCGCGCACTATAATATGCGTCCCATCCAACATCACACAGGTGGAGAAAAAGGCCGTACTGGACGCGGCCAGGGAGGCGGGTATCAAGAACATCTTCCTGCTGGAGGAGGTCATGGCCGCAGCCATCGGCACCAGGCTGCCCATAGAGGAGACCACCCCACACATGGTGGTGGACATCGGAGGCGGCACCACCGAGGTCGCCATCGTGGCGGAGATGGCATATGTGGCGAACGATGCCGCAAAGGTGGCTGGAGACGAACTCGACGAGGCCATCAGGGAGTGGCTCCTCCAGAGGTACGGCCTGGAGATAGGACCCAACCATGCGGAAAAGGTGAAATGGGAGCGGGGCTCGGCCTGGTCCTTCAGTTGGGACCAGGTGCCCTACGAGATCTCAGGCAAGGATGTCGCGACAGGGCAGCCGCTCACAGTAAAGATACGGCCTGCAGAGCTGAGGGAGGCGCTCATGGAGCCCCTCGAGGCCATGAGCAGCGTAATCGTGAACCTCCTCAACGAGCAGTCCAGGAGCGACATAAAGAAGATCTCAGAGAACGGTGTGACCCTCGTGGGGGGAGGGGCACTATTGAAGGGGATCCAGAAATTCCTGGAGAACAGCTGCGGACTGAAGTTCAACCTGGCCCCGAACCCCTTCTACACGGTAGTGGAGGGTGCCGGCCGCTGCCTGGAGGACTTCAAGAAATACCAGTCTATCTTCATAAATTAGAGTGCGGACCGCTAATGGGCGGGCAGCTCCGTCGAGACACCTTCTCCCCTGAACCAGTCCGGCGCCTCCACCGAGTCCAGATTCGCCATGATGTCGGCCGCCTCGTCTGAGAGCGCCAGCTTGAGCACCTCGTCCATGTGATCCACCCGCTCGATCTTGACCGACCTGGTGATCTTCGTCGAAATCTCCTTGAGGTCCTTCTCGTTCTGGCCTGGTATGAGCACCTTCTCGATACCGCCACGGCGGGCGGCGAGCAGCTTCTCCTTCAATCCGCCTATGGGAAGCACCCGACCCCGCAGGGTGATCTCTCCGGTCATTGCGAGGTTGTGCTTCACCGGCACCTTCAGGAGCGCGGAGACTATGGCCGTGGCTATGGTGATGCCCGCCGAAGGGCCGTCCTTGGGGATCGCCCCTTCCGGCACATGGACATGGATATCCACCTTCTGATAGAAATCCCAGGGCAACCCCAGTTGATGGGCCCGGCTGCGCACATAGCTCATGGCCGCCTGCACCGACTCCTGCATTACGTCGCCCAGCTTGCCTGTGGTGGTGAGCTTGCCCTTGCCTGGCATAACAGCCGCCTCTATCTGGAGAAGCGTCCCTCCGGTCTCGGTCCATGCAAGGCCGGTAGCCACTCCCACCTGTTCCTTCTCCTCGGCCTGGCCAAAACGGTATTTCGGCACGCCGAGGTACTTTCCAAGGGACGCCTGGGTGACCTTTATGGTCCTATCCTTCTGATCAGAAGTGACGATCTCCCTGGCTATCTTGCGGCATATGGCAGCCAAGCATCTCTCCAGGCCGCGGACTCCGGCCTCTCTGGTGTAGGAACGGATCATCTCCAGGATCGCCCGCTGGGTGATGGATGCCTGGTCCGGCTTCAGGCCGTGGGCCTCGAGCTGACGGGGCAGCAGATAACCCTTTGCTATCTCAAGCTTCTCCTCCTCGGTGTACCCTGGGATCTCGATTATCTCCATTCTGTCCTGCAGGGGAGGAGGAATGGTATGAAGGGTGTTGGCCGTAGTTATGAACATCACCTTGGAGAGGTCGTAGTCCAGGTCCAGGTAGTGGTCATTGAAGGCGTAGTTCTGCTCAGGGTCCAGCACCTCGAGAAGCGCTGCCGAGGGATCGCCTCTGAAGTCCGCGCTCATCTTGTCCACCTCATCGAGGCAGAAGACCGGATTGCTGCTCCTGGCCTTCTTCAGGGACTGGATTATCTTCCCTGGCATGGAGCCGATGTATGTGCGGCGGTGCCCCCTTATCTCGGCCTCGTCCCTCACTCCTCCCAGGGAAAGCCTGACGAAATTGCGGCCCAGCGCCCTGGCTACCGACTTGGCCAGCGAGGTCTTGCCCACTCCAGGAGGCCCCACCAGGCAGAGGATGGGTCCTTTCATCTTCTTGACCAGGCTCTGGACGGCGAGATACTCTAAGATCCTCTCCTTGGGTTTCTCGAGACCGTAGTGATCCTCGTCCAATATGCGCTCCGCCTCATTGAGGTCGTGCTTGTCCTTGGTGGTCTCGTACCAGGGGAGCGACAGGACCCAGTCTATATAATTCCTCACCACCGTCGCCTCAGCGGACATAGGCGACATGAGTTTCAGCTTCTTGAGCTCGTGCCTTACCTTTGCAGCGGCCTCTCTGGGAAGTTTCTTGCGTTTTATCCTCTTCTCGAGATCGGCCAGGTCGCTCTGGGCATCGTCCTTCTGCCCCATCTCCTTCTGAATGGCGCGGATCTGCTCGTTAAGGTAGTAGTCCTTCTGGTTCTTCTCCATCTGTTTCTTGACCCGCTCCTTGATCCGCTGCTCCAGATGGATGACCTCGGCCTCGGCCCGCATGAGCTGGTAGAGCTTCTCGAGACGGCGCACAGGATTGAGCTGTTCCAGCAGGACCTGCTTGTCCGCAACCTTCAAGGGAATGTGGCCTGCTATGGTGTCTGCAAGGCGCACGGGATCGGTGATGGAGGAGATGGAAAGCGCCACCTCGGGAGGAATCTTCTTGTTGAGCTTCACATATTCGTCAAAGGCCTCCACAGTGAGACGCATGAGGGCCTCCACCTCTGGCCCCCGCTGCTGCACCTCAGGAAGCAACTCGATCTCAACCGAGAAATAGGGCGAGGACTGCACGAACCCCACGACTCTGGCCCGCTGCTTGCCCTCTATCAGGGCCTTGACCGTCCCATCGGGAAGGCGGAGCAACTGAAGGATGGTACCCACCGTGCCTAAACGGTAGATATCCCTCTCTTTGGGATCGTCCACCTTGGCATCCTTCTGGGCGGCAAGGAAGATCTCGTGGTTATTGTTCATGGCCTCTTCTACGGCCTGGACGGATTTCTCCCTGCCGATGAAGGGCCTGGCCACCATATGAGGAAACAGGACGATGTCCCTCAATGGCAGCATGGGCATTATCATGCGCTTTGGCTCGCTCATAGATGACCTGCGTGTTTCAGGGCCCGCCGGCCCATGGAGTAATTCTATCTACAGGATACATCCACCACAACGATTGGGCAACGAAGGAGGCCCCAAAATGGCCTCAGGCCTCCTACCGCCTCGGCAGGACTCAGGATGCCTTTGCCTGAGGTTCATACAGGAGAATGGGCTCCTTGCCGCTCTTTATCACCTCCTCGGTGATGAGGCACTCCCGCACGTCCTCCTTGGAAGGCAGCTCGTACATGACATCCAGCATCGCCTCTTCGAGTATGGCCCGCAACCCCCTGGCGCCGGTATTCCTCTCCAGGGCCTTTTCTGCTATGGCCTCGAGGGCCTCGTCCGAGAAATGGAGATCGATGTTGTCCATGGCGAACAGCTTCTGGAACTGCTTTATGATAGCGTTCCTGGGTTCCACCATTATCCGCTTGAGGTCCTCCTTGGTCAACTCGTCCAAGGTGGCTATCACTGGAATCCTGCCCACGAACTCCGGGATAAGCCCGAACTTAATGAGATCTTCGGGCTGGACCTGGCGCAGCACCTCGCCCAGGGACATCTCCCTGGCCCCCTGGACGTCCTTGCCGAATCCTATGGAGAACTTTCCCATCCTGGTCTTGACTATGGCGTCGAGGCCGACGAAGGCTCCGCCCACGATGAAGAGGATATTCGTGGTATCGACCTTCACGAACTCCTGCTGGGGGTGTTTCCGTCCACCCTTGGGGGGGACGTTGGCCACTGTACCCTCTATGATCTTGAGAAGCGCCTGCTGCACGCCCTCGCCCGACACATCGCGGGTGATGGAAGGACTGTCCGCCTTGCGCGCGATTTTGTCAATCTCGTCAATATAGACGATCCCCCTCTGGGCCAGCTCCACGTCATAGTCGGCCGCCTGCAGAAGATTCAGGATGATGTTCTCGACATCCTCGCCCACGTAGCCCGCCTCGGTGAGGGTTGTGGCATCGGCGATGGTGAACGGCACGTTCAGGACCTTGGCCAAGGTCTGCGCCAGGAGGGTCTTTCCACTGCCCGTAGGCCCTACCAGCAGGATGTTGCTCTTCTCCAGCTCCACGTCCTCGGTCTCGATGCGGGAATCTATCCTCTTGTAGTGGTTGTGGACGGCCACCGAGAGAATGCGCTTGGCGTGCTCCTGGCCAACGACGTACTGATCGAGCATGGACTTGATCTCGGCCGGTTTGAGGAGACCGGATGGATATCCGGCCTGATCATCCTCCTTCTCGTACTCCTCGGCAAGGATGTCGTTGCAGAGTTCAACACACTCGTCACAGATAAAGACGCCGGGCCCGGCGATGAGCTTCTTCACGTCGTCCTGGCCCTTCCCGCAGAACGAACAACTGAAACCGCCGTTGCGTCCACTTTCTTCATTGCCATGTTTCGCCACGGTATCACTCCTCCTGGGAAGCAGAACGGCTTACTATCACCTCGTCTATCAGGCCGTATTCACGGGCCTCTTCTCCGCCCATGAAGTAGTCCCGCTCGGTATCCTCCTGGATCTTCTCCACCGGCCTGCCGGTATGGTGCGAGAGGATGGCATTCAGCCTCTCCTTGAGCCTGATGATCTCCCGGGCGTGGATGTCGATATCCGTGGCCTGGCCGTGGAAACCGCCCATTGGCTGGTGAATGAGTATCCGCGAGTTTGGGAGGGAATAGCGCTTGCCCTTGGCCCCGGCGGCCAGCAGCAGGGCGCCCATGCTCGCCGCCTGCCCTATGCACAAGGTGGATACGTCGGGTTTTATGTACTGCATGGTGTCATAGATGGCCAGCCCCGCGGTCACCGACCCGCCAGGAGAATTGATGTAGAGCGTGATGTCCCGCTTCGGGTCTTCCGCCTCCAGAAACAGCAACTGGGCTATGACCAGATTGGCCACATTGTCGTCTATGGCGCTTCCAAGGAAGATGATCCGCTCCTTCAGGAGCCTGGAGTAGATATCGTACGCCCGCTCGCCGCGCGGCGTCTGTTCTATGACCATTGGTATCAACTGCATGGCGCGCTACTCCTCCGCTGCATCCGCTGGCGCATCTACTATTTCGGCCTGCTCCAAGAGAAAATTCACAGTCTTGTTGGCTATCAACTTGGGAAGGACGTGCTGTAACACCGCCTGCTGCACCTGCTCCTTGTGCAACTGGGCCCTTGCCGCATATCCTTCTACATAGTTGTCTATCTCCTCGTTGGTCAGAGAGATGTTCTCCTGCTCTGCGATCTTGTCGAGGATCATCTCCGTCTTGATTTGGTCTATGGCGTCCTGCCTCATGTTCTCCCTGAGCCGCTCCTCGGAGATGCCGGCCCTGGAGAACTCCACCCCCCGCTCTTCGAAGTGGGAACGGACATTGTCCACCATCTGGGTGAGCTTGGATTCCACCAGCCGTTCCGGCACCGGAAAATCCACATTGTCCACTATCTGATCCAGCAACTGGCGCACCAGGCTGCGCTGGGCCGCCTCCTCCTTGTCCATGCGAATCTGCTCCCTGAGCCGCTCCTTCAACTCGTCCATGGTCTTGAAGGAGGGATTCACCTTGCTGGCAAAATCGTCATCGAGGTCTGGAAGGACCCTCTGCTTTATGTCCTTAATCTCTACGGCATATTCCACTTCCTTGCCGGCCACGAGCTGGTTGATGGCATCTTCTGGATAGGAGACGGTCACCCGCTTCTCCTCGCCCTTGGCCATGCCCACCAAGGCCTCCTCCACCTTCTCGTGGAGGTTTCCGCTTCCCACCTCCAGAAAGTAATCATCCTCGCATAGCTCTTCCACCTCTTCTCCATCTATGAAGGCCCTGTAGCGTATGACCGCTATGTCTCCTCTGGCCACGGGCCTCTCCTCATCCAGCTCGTCTATGAGGGAGAAATGCTTGCGGAGGGCCTCCAACTGCTCGTCCACCTCCTCGTCGGTGACATCAACAGGCGGACGCTCCAGCCTAAGCCCTTTGTATTCCGGAAGCTCGAACTTGGGCCAGAGATCCAGGAGCGCGGTATATGTAAAGGCACTGCCCTCCTTCAATTCCCCTGCATCCTCCACCTGTGGCTGCAAGATGAGCTCTACACCAGCATCCTCCACAGCCTTGTCCAGGGTGTCGAGGATCAGGTTCCTCATCACCTCCTCGCGGATATCCTCGCCATACTCCTTAGCGAGCACGCTGTTGGGAGCCTTGCCCTTGCGGAACCCCTTGATGGAGACCTGACGGCGCAGGCGGTTGTAGACCTTCTCGAATTCCTTGCTCACATCCTCTGCCGGGATCTCCACAGAGAGGCGCTTCTGGATCTCGTTCACATCTTCGACGGTTATCTTCATAAGCCCTTTCCTTTCCACCATCAAAACTCCCCGCCACATGGCGGAGGCGCGGCCGCATCGGCAACTTGGAAGACTACCGCATAAATCCCTTTGGCACCACACCCCAAAAGAACCAAACCGTAAATTTTACAACACCATGCAATTCTCTACGGCTTGACCTTGGAAAAAGAGAGGCGGGCGAGCGGTGACCCCCGCTCTTGAAAGTGGTGCGAGAGGCGAGACTCGAACTCGCATGGGATAAACCCGCTGGATCCTAAGTCCAGTGCGTCTGCCAATTCCGCCACTCTCGCGAACCCGGCCTGCGGACGCAGGCGCTACGGCAGCCTTCCAGGACGGCCAACTCGCAAAAAATTTAATCTATACCCCATAAGGCGTCAAGAAATCGGAATCTCTATTCTCCGAGGGATACATAAAGCAGGAAGGAACCTACGAGCGCCAGCCTGAAGGCTCGATTCCTCATGAAAGGCTATAATTTCAGTGGGAGGGGAAGGGATGTGCCTTAGGAGGCGCATTGATCCTAAAAGTTATCCAGGGGCTCCAATGCCTTTTGTCATAGCTTGCCCTCAGGCGGTAGTTAGTATTCACACAGACCCCAAATTCTCGATCCACCAAGACCTGCTGGTTTCTCAAGGGGAACTCAAATGCTACGGACGCTGGCCTGCCATCCTCATCAGTGCCTTGGAGATCAAGAAAAAGCGTGTTTTTAGAGGTGTCAATGCACACCACCACCGTAGCGTAGGTCCATCGGCACGGGCTATTCGAGCGGATATCCTTTTCTGTTACGGTTATAAATTTGGAGGGTTTTATGATGAGGGGGAGTTTGCCGCCGCCGGGCATCTTTATGGAATGCATAGCCGATTGGCACATGCCAGTGTAAATCGCACTGTTTGTTGGCTGGGGTGCCTTGGCAATATTGTGGGGAGCATTTATCCGGAATGCATGACACATATCCGGCGAAGCCCATAAAAATAATGATATGGCGCTGCACAGGATTAGCTGAAACAAAAAAAGGGCTTTGCTTGTTTGAGACAGTTTCACCTTCTTTCTCCTTTCGAGGTGAAGCCGTTTGGCCTGGGATAATGGAACGGTGCGAAACTCTCATTTCTATATTCGTAATCTGCAGAGGAAAAAGGTTCAAGAAATACAACAGAAATAAGAAATCGGAATCATAGATTGACTTGCCCCTGGCTTGCCTATAAAAAGGGCGGTGCAAAACATCGAAGATCAAAGGGAGGTTCGCAAATGGAAAGGACACTGTCCATAATCAAACCCGATGGCGTAAAAAGAGGCCTGATAGGAGAAGTAATCAAGCGTCTCGAGGCAAACGGCATAAGGATTGCGGCGATGAAGATGATCCACATGACCAAGGAGGTCGCGCAGGGATTCTATGCAGTCCACAAGGAAAAACCCTTTTTCGACAGCCTAACTGACTTCATGAGCTCCGGCCCCATAGTGGTGATGGTGCTCGAAGGGGAAGACGTGATCAAGCGCTACCGCGAGCTTATGGGGGCCACCAACTATAAGGAGGCCAAGCCCGGCACCATCAGGGCAGACTTCGCTACAGACATCGAGAAGAACGTGGTCCACGGTTCCGATGCGCCGGAGACCGCCAAGACCGAGATAGCATACTTCTTCAGCGAGCTGGAGATCTGCTAAACCGGGCGTGGGCAGGGAACTGGAGCTCATAGGCCGCATAGCTGCCCTCGTCTCCGACCACCCATCTGTCGTAGAGGGAATAGGGGACGATGCAGCGGTCCTTGATGCGCCGCCGAGGCAGCACCTGGTGGTGACCGCGGACACCCTGGTGGAAGGGGTCCACTTCGAACTCCAGGCAGGAACCGGCTGGCCTCGAACAGGCCACTCCGCCGCAGACGTAGGAGTGAAGGCCGCGGCTGTAAACCTCAGCGACATGGCCGCTATGGGCGCCGTGCCCAGGTGGGCGTTCCTCAGCGTTGCGGTGCCCCGGCGCATTGAGATCGAGTTCATATCCCGGTTCGCAGAGTCACTGTCCCGCACACTGGAATCCTACGGCTGCCTGCTCGCGGGCGGAGACACCGTCTCGTCTCCAGGGCCGCTGGTGGTCACGCTCACCGTGGTGGGCACCACAGACGGCGGAAAGTGGCTCTCCAGGAACGGGGCAAGACCAGGGGACTTGGTGCTTTGCTCGGGATGGTTAGGGGAATCGGCGGCCGGGCTCCAACTCATACGCACTCCCCGCCTCGCCAGACTGGTGCCTCCGGCAGTGAGGCGCAGGCTTGAGGCCCGTCATCTCAGGCCGGAACCAAGGCTTATGCTTGGCAGGGCCCTTCTCAGAGAAGGATTAGCCACGAGCTGCATAGACGCATCCGATGGACCGGCCACCGACCTTGCACACCTGGCCCAGAGAAGCGGGGTCAAGATCGTTCTCCACCGCGGCCGGCTGCCTGTATCCAGGGCCTTGGCCGTGGCTGCCCGCGTCTTCGGGAGCACGCCATTAGAGTGGATACTCTCAGGAGGCGAAGACTTCGAACTCCTGTGGACCGCGCCCAGGGACATGGCTGCGAGGTCCGCCGCTCTGGCCGGCTCGATCCTGGGGCGGAAGGCCGCAATCATAGGAGAGGTCGCAGAGGGCTCTGGTGTGTTCCTCTCCCATGCCGGGCGAGAAGTGGAGATATCGTTCCAGGGCTATGAACACTGAAGAGAGCGTGATCTCGATAGGTTCCTGGCTCCTGCGCATAGAAGAGAGGTGGAATGCCGGCGTCCTCACCGGCATATGCCTGGGCGCCGCGGCTCCTGGCTCCGAGCAGAGGCTTTCCCCTACGGGCCGGGAGCTCCTGGAGATAATCATGGGCGAAAGGACGGCACTCTCCGTTTCCGTGAGGGCCGAGGGGACCCCGTTCCAAAAGAAGGTGTGGAGTGCTGTCTCCGCAGTACCCCGGGGGCGGGTAGTCACCTACGGGGAGTTGGCCAGGGCGTTGAAATGCGGCTCTCCGCAGGCCGTGGGCCAGGCGCTCAAGGCGAATCCTCTACCCATAGTAGTGCCGTGCCACAGAGTGGTTGCATCAAAGGGGCTGGGCGGCTACTCATGCGGGACGTGGATCAAGGAGATCTTGCTGAAGATAGAGGGCTCGTTGAATGAAGATAGCGGTCATTAGCGACACCCACGATCACGTATGGAACCTCAAAAAGTTCGTCGATCAGGCCAAGAGCCTGGACATCCGGCATGTAATCCATTGCGGGGACCTGGTCTCGGCGTTCATGCTGGAGGAGTTCGCCCCTCTGGAGGCAACGGTCCACCTGGTGTGGGGCAACAACCCCGGCGACCGCGGCCTGGTTACCAGGGCCTGCCTGGCAAGCGGCGGCAAGTTCATCCATTACGGTGTGACCGGCGAGATAACTATCGATGGGATAAAGATCGCCTGGATACACGATCCCCATCTCGCCTGGTCCCTGGCCCAGACCGGCAGCTACCGTCTGGTCTGCTATGGACACACCCACCGGTGGAGCGAGGAACACCTCAAGGACACCATATTGCTCAATCCCGGGGAGATCCTGGGCAAGAAGGAGAGTCCTGGTTGGGCCCTCATAGAGACGAAACCCTTTTCCATCGAGAGGATGAGGCTTAACAGGGAATGAACCGCAAATGGACGAAAGGCCTGTTCAGGCTGGGCATCGACACCGGCGGCACCTTCACTGACTTCGCATGCCTGGCGCCCGGCGGGGAGTGGATGCGGTGGAAGACACTCTCCACTCCAGACGATCCGTCAAGGGCCATCCTCGAGGGCATAGCCCGGCTCGTAGGGGAAGAGGCCGCGCTGGAAGTGGTCCACGGCACCACTGTCGGCACCAATGCCTTCCTCGAACGCAAGGGTGCCAGGACGGCACTCGTCACCACCAAGGGGTTCGAGGACATCCTCTGGATAGGCAGGCAGGCGCGTCCCAGCCTGTATGACCTCGATGTGACCAGGCCCCCTGAGATAATTGCCAGAAGGAGCGTGACCGGCGTGGCCGAGCGAGTGGACTGGCGCGGCGACGTGCTCCGGCCCCTGGCGCAACCAGAGGTGGAGCGGGCGGTCCGCTTCTGCAGGGCACGCGGCGCCGAAAGCGTTGCGGTCTGTCTCCTCCACTCCTATGCCAACCCGCTCCACGAACGCCTCCTCAAACAGGCCCTGGAATCCACTGGCATACCCGCCTGTGCCTCTCACGAAGTGATACCTGAATTCAGGGAGTTCGAACGCTTTTCCACCACGCTCATAAACGCCTACCTGAATCCAGTAGTGGGCCGATACATCCAGAGGTTGGAAGGGCGGCTTCCAGGGGCCAGGATATTTATACAGCTCTCCAACGGCGGCGCCCTCCCCGCGGCGCAGGTAGGACAGAAGGCGGTCCACACCCTGCTGTCAGGGCCTGCCGGCGGGGTAGAGGCGGCATGGAGACTCGCCGGGGCCCTGGGCATAGACAAGATTGTCACCCTGGACATGGGAGGGACCTCCACCGACGTCTCCATCTGCCCAGGGGGCCTCACCTATACCAGAGAGTATGAGATCGAGGGCTTTCCTGTGGCCGTGCCCATGCTCGACATACACACCGTCGGAGCAGGAGGAGGCTCCATCGCATGGCTCGACCGCGGCGGTTTCCTCCAGGTGGGCCCGGAAAGCGCTGGAGCGGATCCGGGTCCGGTATGCTACGGCAAGGGGCACCAGATCACGGTCACCGACGCCAATCTGTTCCTCGGAAGGCTGAGGGAATCCAGCTTTCTGGGAGGCAGGATGCGGCTGCATAGCCATGCCGTGGAGACCGCAATGGCCGCGCTCGCCCGGCAGGCAGGGCTTTCACCATTGGAGACCGCACTGGGAATAATAGAATTGGTCAACGCAAACATGGCCAGGGCCATCAGGCACGTCTCCCTGGAGCGGGGCTACGATCCCAGGGAGTTCACGCTAGTCTGCTTCGGCGGAGCGGCAGGCCTCCACGCGGCAGAACTGGCCGAGGCCCTGGGCATGAAACGCATCCTGATCCCTGCGATGGCAGGAGTCTTTTCAGCACAGGGGATGGCCGGCTCCAGCCTTTCATTCGACACGTCGCGCTCTATAATGGTTAAAGACGGTATAGGTGAGCGAAACAGGCTGGCCAGGGAGGTGGACACCCTCGTCCAGGCACTGCGAAGAGACCTGGAGCAATGCGGCTACGGCGGCAGCACCTATAACGTCCAGCTTGCCCTCGATGCAAGATACAAGGGACAATCCTTCGAGATAACCGTCCCGTTTGATGAGGACTGGCCCGAAAGATTCGCCCAGGAACATAGCCGCTTATACGGTTACCATCTGCCCTCGGCAAGGATAGAGGTCACTACCGTCAGGGCCAGGATAGAGGTCGAAAGGTGGGAGAGAGAGGAAGGTAGTGCCCCGGCTCCTGCCCAAGTAAATATAAGCGGGCCGGAGCGGGCCAAGGTCGTGTTCAGGGAAGGTGCGGTGGAAGCCCTGATTCTGCCCAGGTCACGCCTCACTACGGCATCCACTCCTGGCCCGTGCGTCGTTACAGACGAGTACACCACCATACTGGTTCCCTCGGGATGGCGGGTGGCGTCTAAGGAGCGCCATGTGGAGATGATCCGCAGCTAAACAAAATATGGAGCACCATCGCAACCCACTTCTCCAACAGCTCTTCGACCTGATAAACTGCGGGGTCATCCTCGTGGACAGGGAGTTCACCATCCTCCACGCCAACCGCAAGGCCGAGGAAATGTTCAAAGCGGACCAGGCGGCCTTATGCGGTCTTGGGTTGAGCTCATTGTTCATGCCTGAGGACCGGTCCATCCTGTTTGCGAACATCGTCTCCCTCACGATGAAACGCGGAGAATTCGAGGGAGAAGTGATGCTGAACAGGCTGGACATGACCTCGTTCATCGCCTTGCTCACCACATCGAAGATACCAGGGGCGGCTCCAGGCGAGGCGGAAGCCATCATCTCCATCCACGACATATCCCGGCTCAAGTCCCTGGAGCGCACCCTTAGGGAGTCCGAGCGGATGGCCTTTTTAGGGAACATGCTGGACGACATCAGCCATCAAATCAGGAACCCCATCCTCTCCATAGGCGGATTCGCCAGGAGATTAGCCAGCTCCCAGGCCACGCCCTCCAAATACATAGAGGTGATCTTGGCGGAGTGTGGCCACCTGGAACGGCTCCTGAACACCCTCCAGGAATTCATCCACCTTCCCAAGCCGGCCATGAGACGTGTCTCTCTCGAACATATTCTAAACGAAGTCGCGCCCATGCTCAGGGCCAAGGCCAGGGAATACGGCGTCAGCTTCCTGCTCGAAGGCGACACGTCCCTGGAGCGGACCGGAATCCTCCTGGACACCAAGCTGATCTCGCGGGCCATACTCGCCATATTCGAGAATGCCTGCGAGGCCTTCGATGGCATCGACCGCTTGGCAGAGGTGAGGGCGTCGGTGGCCCCTGGGGAGAACTGGCCGGAGAGCTGCCGCATCGTCGTGAGCGACAACGGATGCGGTATCGGGAAGCACATTCTCCCTCATGTCTTCGACCCCTTCTTCTCCACCAAGACAGGCCACGTGGGCATGGGCCTGACGTTCGCCCAGAGGATATGCCAGGAGCAAGGAATCAGGCTGGAGATCAAGTCCCAGCTGGGCAAGGGGACCACCGTGGAACTGGCCTTTCCCCATGATCGCAGGCGCAGGGTCAGGACAGAAATCATGGATCCCGCCCACCTCGACGATGTGGACCAGTAGGTTGACACCCAAGAAGGGGTGTTGCATCATAGTGAACTGTCTCATGCGAAAAGGGAGGGTTTGAAATGTCCAAGATAGAACGGGCCATCATCAGCGTCACCGACAAGACGGGGGTCGCGGAGTTCGCCAAGGAGCTGGCTGGAATGGGCGTGGAGATCATCTCCACCGGCGGCACTGCCAGGGTCATCAGGGAGTCCGGGGTGGAAGTGCGTGACGTATCGGACCTGACCGGCTTTCCAGAGATGATGGACGGCAGGGTGAAGACGCTCCATCCCAAGGTCCACGGCGGCATATTGGCCATACGCGACAACGAGGAACACCGCCGGCAAATGGAAGAGAACGGCATCGTCCCTATAGATATGGTAGTGGTCAATCTCTACGCCTTTGAGAAGACCGTGGCCAAAGAGGGCGTGACCCTGGAAGAGGCTATAGAGAACATAGACATAGGCGGGCCCACCCTCCTCCGCTCCTCGGCCAAGAACTTCAAGTACGTGACGGTGGTGGTGGACCCGGCCGATTACTCCAAAGTGCTCTTAGAGATGAAGGAGAACAACGGAACGACCACGCTCAAGACCAGATTCGAACTGGCACGCAAGGTCTTCGCCACCACCAGCCGGTATGACGGAGCCATTACCACCTATCTCGAATCCGTAGAGATCTAACCCATGCTTTGCGTCAGCATAGGGGCAAAGGACGCGGAGACACTGGCAGGCAAGATGGCCAGGGCAGAGGGCAGGGCCGACTTGGTAGAGGTGCGGCTCGACATGCTGGCTCCTGGAGGCCGGGACGCTGCATTGAAGGCTATCTCCTCGTGCCCCTTGCCGGTAATAGCCACCAACCGCCCCAAGTGGGAGGGAGGGGAGTTCGACGGCAGCGAGGAGGAGAGGATCTCGCTCCTCAAGCAGGCGGTGGAGGCAGGGGCGGACTTCGTGGACATAGAGCTTGCCACGATAGAGGCCAGGAAGACACCCATCTTAGAGTGTTGCTCTTCCTTCGGGTGCCGTCTCATTGTGTCACACCACGACTTCGAGGCCACGCCTGGAACAGGCGAGTTGAAGGAACTGCTCAAACGCATGGCCTTGGTAGGCCCCAACATAGCCAAGATCGTCACCACTGCCCATACAGAACTCGATGCGCGGGCCATCCTCGGTGCTTATTGCCATGCGCCGGTGCTGCCGTTTGAAATGATAGCCTTTGCTATGGGATCAACGGGGACTATGAGCAGGATCGCCTGTCTGGCTCTGGGCGCCCCGTTCACCTATGTCTCTCTGTCTGAAAACGAAACTACGGCCGCGGGCCAGATCGGCGTGGATGTCGCCCGAGAGATATTGGAGAGCCTGGGGAGAGAAGGCGGACTTTAGGAAGCAATGGCTTCGAGTGCCGCTATTTTCCCTTGAAAATGTGGCAAACCAATACTATTTTTAACTAACTTGCGAGCGAGGAAGTGATACTATGACGCTGACAAAGGCAGATCTCGTAGAAAGGGTCCAGCACCGCACCACTCTTTCACGTCCTGAATCGGTAAGGGCGGTAGAGACGCTGTTGGAGATTATTAAGTCCCGTCTTGAGGCGGGTGAGAATGTTCTCATAAGCGGATTTGGGAAGTTCGCCATCAAAGACAAACGCGCTAGACGCGGGCGCAATCCTCATACGGGTGAGGACCTCATACTGGAACCCAGGAGAGTGGTCACATTCCATCCGTCAGGGGTATTGAGAAGAAAACTCAATGAAAACGAAAGTTAATCTTTCTACAGGAGGTTCCATAATGAAGAAAGTTGCGAAGGGGCAGGCAGGTTTCACATTGATCGAGCTCATCATGGTCATCGTTATCTTGGGTATCCTGGCGGTGGCGGCCACGTCGAAGTACGTCGATCTGAAAGAGGAGGCTCTCAATGCTACGATTGATGGTATCGCTGCAGAGATAACAGCCGGTTCGAAAATGAACCTTGCGGCAAAGCAGCTCAACAAGGCAGGTGCTGTAGCCGTGAATGGAACTTTCGCTTGTAGTGCAGCCAACTTGGCTCAATTCCTTGCGGATGGCCAGATTCCCGATGGTTATGATGTGGCGAATACTCCTGCAAACATTGATTGTACCTCTGTCAGCGCGGGACATTGCGGCATAAAATCAACCGACTCCGCATATACCCACACAGCCAACGCTACTATTTATTGCACAAATTGATCTATTTTGTGGCTGATTCAACCTGACTGGCCTACTACAAAAAAACTATAACCACTCCAAGACGGGCGCGGGCTTAAGCCTCCGCCCGTCTTTATTATTGAGCAGGCCTGCTTCTCACCAGGAAGAGAGGTGGCATACTTAAACTCCCTTCGTGTTGCCCACAACCGACCTTCCCTATCTCCTTTCAAACGTCCAAGCCGATGCGGATCCCTAACGCCCCCGCCACGACAAGGCACTCAACAATATCATTCTGAAACCTGCTCCAAGGGTCGCAAGGAGAGACCCCACCCGAAACGGCGAACGGTCATACTTGGCATAGAGGAGCACGGCGCTGCGGTGGAAATGGTATAGGGAAAAGAGCGGCTTCCTGGAGCTCGACCTCCCGCCCTCGTGGATCACCGGACCCAGGCCAGGGTGGTAAACCACCTTCCACCCAGCCCGCCTGAACCTGGTGCACCAGTCGCAGTCCTCCCAGTAAATGAAGAAGCGGGTATCCAGCCCGCCCACCTGCCGCACTGCTTCCATCCTCACCACCATGCACGCCCCTGAGACCCAGTCCACCTCCACAGGGCCTGCTGTGCCCCGTATGACATTGGAACGGGTGAAACGGTTGTCCGGTAACCACCTGGAGAGAAGAGAGGAACGCCCGAAGAACGCTGTGCTCAGGGAGGGGAAGCGCCTCGCCGCACCTTGCTCCCGCCCGTCAGGATCGACGACTAAAGGAGCCAATGCAGCCACGTCCTCATGGCGCTCCATCCACTCCGCTGTCCTGGCGAGAAATGGAGCGTCCACCCTGCTGTCCGGATTTAATAGGCATACGAAACGGGCATCCATCACATCGAGGGCGGCATTGACCCCCCGGGCGAACCCCAGGTTCTTATCCTGTATCAGCCACCTCACCCAAGGGAAACGCTCCCTAAGGGCGGCGGGAGGCGGTTTCGGGCTGTTATCCACCACCACCACCTGTCCCAATGACGGCCCCTCGATGAGATAAAGCCCCTCCAGGCACCTCTCGAGGCAGTCGCAGGCCAGGTAGTTGACGATTATGACGTCAACCCTGCTCATATCCCCATTTCTTGAGCTTCTGTCTCAGGGTCTTCCGGTCTATGCCCAGGATGGAGGCCGCCTCGGAGCGGTTGCCGCCGGTGGCATCGAGCACCTTGAGTATGTACTCCTTCTGTATCTCCTCAAGGGGAGGCAGCGGGACATCGGGCTCACCGGCGCCCTGGCCCCCCTTTTCATCCTCCCCATGCTGGCGCTCCTGCTCCATGAAGGGCAGGCCGGCCAACTTTACATCCTGTACGTCTATGACATCGTCCCTGGCGAAGATCACAAGGCGTTCCACCGTGTTTTCCAGCTCCCTGACGTTTCCAGGCCAGGAGTACATGTTTAGCATGGCCATAGCACTGTCGGAGAGCCGTATCCCGTGGCGCCGGTACTTCTCCCCGAACCTGCCGAGGAAGTGCCTCACCAACAGGGGGATGTCCTCCCTCCTCTCCCGCAGGGGCGGGGTCTCAAGCGCCACAACGTTGAGGCGGAAGAAGAGGTCTTCCCGGAACTCGCCGCGCCTGACCGCCCTCCTAAGATCCTGATTGGTCGCAGCTATGATCCGCACGTCCACGTGGGTGATGCGGCTGCTGCCCACCCTGGAGATCTCCTTCTCCTCCACTGCCTTCAGCAGCTTGGCCTGCAGTTCCAGGTTTATGTTGGCGATCTCGTCCAGGAATAGGGTTCCCCCGTTGGCCAGCTCGAACTTGCCGATCTTGTCGGATGTGGCACCGGTGAACGCCCCCTTAGTGTGACCAAAGAGCTCGCTCTCGAAGAGGGAGGGGACCAGGGTGGAACAGTCCACAGATACAAAGG